>NZ_JBTSRB010000041.1:0-26097 GCF_054637675.1 Metallibacterium sp. | reverse complement strand
GGCAGAGAACGGTGAAGTCGACATCGGGACGTGCAAAATGGAGTGTTGCGGTGCGCCTGGCACGTGCATAACGCTCAAGTCGACGACGGGACACTTGCTGGCGACTTGTTCAGACCATCCCTAGTGCGAAGCCGATGACGTATGGGGACACACAGACAGCAATAAGCGTTTTACCCTTGATACCCGACAGCCTCTGAACCTACGCATGCGGACGTTGGTAACGATCACCTGCTCGCACTGGCGCGGCCACTGATCGACGCGTACCGCTGGCGATGGCTCGCGCATGCAGGCATCCACTCACGCGGGCGCCGATCTGTCAGGCCGATCATTACGCCTTCGCGCTCTATCTGCCCGGTGCGGAGTTGACCCTGCACGCCAGCCAGCCTGCATGCCGCCGATGACTTAGAGCTCCAGATGCTGTTCGAGGCGCTCGACCTCGTCCAGCCGCAGACCGATCTGCTGGTCCTGGATCGCGGCTACCCGAGCAACGCGCTGGCCGCCGCCTTGACCCAAACCCAGCGCCACTTCTGCTGGCGGGTGGACGCCACCGATTGGGCCTGTGTGCGCCAGTTCCTGCGCAGTGGTCAGACCGATGCCCTCGTCTCCCCGGCGCCACCGAGCGCCGCCGATACCGCGACCTACACGTTGCGCGCACGCCCACCGGCAATGCCGCTAGCCCAACGAACTTCCGGTGATGCTCAGCGGACTGTTTTGCGGCATGCATCTGAGGCTGCCGACCGGCCGTTGTGGGCCGAAACTTGCCCTTCACGTGCCCGCCACCACAGTGTCACGAACGCATGACCTCGTGTCGCTCAATCCGGTGCCGGCAATAGTGCGCGCAGGCGGTACAGCGCTTCCAGCGCGGCGCGCGGGCTGAGGCTGTCGGGATCGAGCTCGCGCAGGGCGGTGAGCAGTTCATCCACCTGCGGCGCGGGTGGTGTGGCGGGGGGCGCGGCGAACAGATCGGGTTGCGCGGGAGCCTCGCCACCGCGACGCGCGACGCGCTCCAGTTCCAGCAGCGTGCGCCGCGCCTCGGCCAGCACCGGCTTGGGGATGCCAGCCAGCGCCGCCACGGCGAGACCGTAGCTGCGGTCGGCGGGGCCGTCCTTGACCGCGTGCAGGAACACCAGTTGCTCGCCGTGTTCGACGGCATCCAGGTGCACGTTGGCGATGCCGTCCGCGGCGCTGGCCAGTTCGGTCAGCTCGAAATAATGCGTGGCGAACAGCGTGTAGCTGCGGTTGACGCGCGCCAGATGCAGCGCGCTGGCGCGCGCCAGCGCGAGGCCGTCATACGTGGACGTGCCGCGCCCGATCTCGTCCATCAGCACCAGACTGTGCGGCGTGGCGTGGTGCAGGATGTTGGCGGTTTCGCTCATCTCGACCATGAAAGTCGATTGCCCGCGCGCCAGATCATCGCCGGCGCCGATGCGGGTGAAGATGCGGTCGATGGGGCCGATGCGCGCGCTGGTCGCTGGCACATAGCTGCCGATGTGCGCCAGCAGCACGATCAGCGCGGCCTGGCGCATGTAGGTGCTCTTGCCGCCCATGTTGGGGCCGGTGATCACCAGCATGCGGCGGGCCGGGTCCAGGTGCAGGTCGTTGGGCTCGAACGGTTCGCTGCGCGCGGCTTCGACCACCGGATGCCGCCCGCGCGCGATGTGCAGGCCGGGTTCCTCGACCAGTTCCGGACAGCGCCAGTCCAGCGCCTCGGCGCGCTCGGCCAACGCCGCCAGCACGTCCAGCTCGGCCAGCGCCGCGGCGGCGGCCTGCAGCGGTGCGAGCCGCGCGTTGAGCGCATCCAGCAGTTGTTCGTACAGCGCGCGCTCGCGCATCAGCGCACGCTCGCGCGCCGAGAGCACCTTGTCCTCGAAGGATTTCAACTCGGGCGTGATGTAGCGCTCGGCGCCTTTCACCGTCTGCCGGCGCGTGTAGTGCACCGGCGCCTTGTCGGCCTGACCCTTGCTGATCTCGATGTAGTAGCCGTGCACGCGGTTGTAGGCCACGCGCAGGGTGGCGATGCCGCTGGCGGCGCGCTCGCGCGCTTCCAGCTCGGACAGGAAACGGTCGGCGTCGGTGCTGAGCAGGCGCAGTTCGTCCAGCTCGGCATCGAAGCCGGGTGCGATCACGCCGCCGTCGCGCAACAGAGCGGGCGGCTGCGCATGCAGCGCGGCTTGCAGGCGCGCGGTGGTGCTGGCGTGCTCGCCGAGCGCATCGAGCAGGCTGGCGAGCTGCGGGCTGTCCAGCGTCTGCAGCAGCGTGTGCAGCGCCGGCGCGGCCAGCAGCCCATCGCGCAGCGTGGCCAGATCGCGCGGTCGCGCCGAGCGCAGTGCCACGCGCGCGAGGATGCGCTCCAGATCGCCGATGGCGCGCAGCGCCTCGCGCAGCGGCGCATGCTGGCCGCTGTCCAGCAGTGCGCCGAGCGCCTGCTGGCGCAGTTGCAACGGCTGGCGCGCACGCAGCGGGCGCTGCAACCAGCGCCGCAGCAGGCGCCCACCCATCGGCGTGATCGTGGCATCGAGCACCCCCAGCAGGCTCGCTCCGTCGCGCGTTCGATCCAGTTCCAGATGCCGGCGCGTGGCGGCATCCAGCAGCACCGTGTCGGCCGGTGATTCCTGCGCCAGCGCGGCGAAGTGCGGCAGTTGCGTGCGCTGCGTGTCGTCGAGATAGGTCAGCAGGCAGCCGGCTGCGCCCAACGCCAGCGACAGGGCTTCGCAGCCGAACCCGGACAGATCGCGCACGCTGAAAAAGCGCAGCAACGCGTCGCGTCCACTGCTGCTGTCGAAATGCCAGGGCGGGCGCTGGCGCAGCCCCGCTGCCTCGACGCGCGCCTCGGCGGGCAGGGGAAAATCCTCGGGCAGCAGAATCTCGGCCGGTTGCAGGCGCGCCAGCTCGGCGGCCAGCGCCTGCGCGTCGGCGACTTCGTTGACGCGCAATCGGCCGGCGGCGACATCGGCCCAGGCCAGCCCGAAACCCGACTTGCCCGGCGCGATGGCCAGCAGCAGCGTGTCGCGGCGCTGGTCCAGCAAAGCCTCGTCGCTGACCGTGCCAGGAGTGACCACGCGCACCACCTTGCGCTCGACCAGACCCTTGGCCAGCGCCGGATCGCCGATCTGCTCGCAGATCGCCACCGATTCGCCCTGACGCAGCAGCTTGGCCAGATAGCCCTCGAGCGCATGCACCGGCACGCCGGCCATGGGGATCGGCGCGCCGGCCGACTGCCCGCGCTGGGTCAGGGTGATGTCGAGCAGGCGCGCGGCCTTGCGCGCGTCGTCGTGGAACAGCTCGTAAAAATCGCCCATGCGGAACAGCAGCAGCACGTCCGGGTACGCGGCCTTGGCGGTCAGGTACTGACGCATCAGCGGGGTGTGGCGCTGGAGTTCATCCGCGGTCATTGCAGCGCGCAGGGCTGGGAGTGATCGCGCAGTTTCGCATGCCGGCACGCTGCGCCGACATGCGCGTATTGCTTAGCGCATCGCGCGGCCTGCACCGCCGCCGCCGTTGCCACCGCGGCCACCGCGTTTGCGGCGATGGGGCGCTGCGGCCGCGGGCGCCGCGAGATGTGACGCATGCTTGCCGTGGCTGGCGTGATTGGCTTGATTGCCGCGCGCGTGGCCGGGCTGCGCGTGACGCCGCGTCGGCACGGGCGCGCTGGGTTCGGCGCGCGCCGGGGTTTCGAAGCCGGGGATCAGCACGCGTTCGATACCGCGCCCGATCAGGCGCTCGATGTCGCGCAGATAGCCCATTTCCTCGCTGCACACCAGCGACACGGCGCGTCCGGTCGAGCCAGCACGGCCTGTGCGGCCGATACGGTGCACGTAATCCTCGGGCACGTTGGGCAGTTCATAGTTGACCACCACCGGCAGTTCGCTGATGTCGATGCCGCGCGCGGCGATATCGGTGGCGACCAGCACTTGCAACTTGCCGGTCTTGAAATCGCCCAGCGCCTTGGTACGCGCGTTCTGGCTCTTGTTGCCGTGGATCGCCAGCGTCTGGATGCCGGAGGCTTCGAGCTGCGTGACCAGGCGGTTGGCGCCGTGCTTGGTGCGCGTGAACACCAGCGCCTGCATCCAGCGCTGGTCATTGATCAACTGCACCAGCAGATCGCGTTTGCGCGATTGCGGCACTGGATGCATGGTGTGACTCACGGTCGCGGCGGTGGCGTTGCGCGGCGCGACATCGATGCGCTGCGGGTTTTTCAGCAGCTTGTCGGTGAGCGCGCGGATGGCATCGGAGAACGTCGCCGAGAACAGCAGCGTCTGCCGCGCCTTGGGCAGCACCGCGAAGATCTTCTTCATGTCGTGGATGAAGCCCATGTCGAGCATGCGATCGGCTTCATCGAGCACCAGGATTTCGATCGCGGACAGATCGAGACTGCGCCGCCCGAGGTGATCGAGCAAGCGCCCCGGCGTGGCCACCACGATGTCCACGCCGCGCGTCAGCGCGTCGAGCTGCGGCTGCATGCCGACGCCGCCGAACATGGCCATGGCGCGGATCGCGGTGTGCGTGCCGTAGCGGCGCACGCTGTCGGCAACCTGCGCGGCCAGTTCGCGCGTGGGGGTGAGCACCAGCACGCGTGGCAGCACGCGGCCGTTGGCGCGGCGTGGGGCTTCCGTGCCCTGCAGGCGCTGCAGGATGGGCAAGGTGAATGCAGCGGTCTTGCCGGTGCCGGTTTGCGCGGCGGCCAGCAGATCGCCGCCAGCCAGCACCACCGGAATGGCCTGCGCCTGGATCGGCGTGGGCACGGTGTAGCCGGATTCGCGCACGGCGCGCGCCAGGGCTTCGGTGAGCCCGAATTGTTCAAACGTCATGGATTGATGCCTTCGTCGCCCGCACAGGCGGGCATGGGTCCGCGGCCGTCGCACAAGGCAACTCCAGTCCGCAGCGGAGGCGAGTCGGCGTGGCCGACACGGGGAGATCAGAATGAGCGCGAATCGAAGACTGGAACACCGATTCGGCCCGCGCAGCATAGCAGGGCTGCGCCGCAATCGGCAGTGCGCTCTGTTCAGCGGCGCGTCCGCGGAGTAGAAAGCTCGCTTTTTGGCAGGAGTCGCGCATGGGCACCGTGCTTGCCGTTCCGGATGATGCGCAATTGCAGCGTTCCGCCGCGGCCGTGGCCGAACTGCTGCAGGCGCGCGGCCAGATGCTGGTCACCGCTGAGTCCTGCACCGGCGGCTGGGTCGCCAAGACGCTGACCGATCTGGCCGGCAGCTCGGCGTGGTTCGAGGCCGGCGTGGTGGCCTATAGCTACGAGGCCAAGGAGGCGCTGCTGGGGGTCAACCCGCGCACCTTGGAGCGCACTGGCGCGGTCAGCCAGGAAACGGTGATGGAGATGGTTTCCGGCGCGTTGGCGCGCTTTGGTGCCGGCGTGGCGGTGGCGGTCACCGGCATCGCCGGCCCCAGCGGCGGCACCCCCAACAAACCCGTGGGCACGGTGTGGATCGGCTGGAAGCGGCGCGGCGGCTACGCCCACGCGCAGATGTTCCAGTTTGCCGGTGACCGCGAGGCGGTGCGTCGCCAGACCGTGGCCGAAGCCCTCGCCGGGATTCGGAAAATCCTGACATAAGCGCGCGCGCATGGCCGGCAGCACATTACGCCCGGCGTGGGATAATCGACTCGTCGCAGTCGCTGAGACGACGACCCGGCAAGCTCGCTCCACCCCAACCGCAGAGGCCATCCCGATGGACGACAACAAGCGCCGCGCGCTCGCATCCGCGCTCAGCCAGATCGAAAAACAGTTCGGCAAGGGCGCGGTCATGCGCATGGGCGACCGCACCGACGACGTCATCGAGGCGGTGTCCACCGGCTCGCTGGGGCTGGACGTCGCGCTGGGCATCGGCGGCCTGCCGCGTGGCCGCGTGGTCGAGATCTACGGTCCCGAGTCCTCGGGCAAGACCACGCTGACCCTGCAGGTGATCGCCAACGTGCAGCGCGGCGGCGGCACCGCGGCCTTCGTCGATGCCGAGCACGCGCTCGATCCCAGTTATGCCGAAAAGCTGGGCGTCAATGTCGACGATCTGCTGGTCAGCCAGCCCGACACCGGCGAGCAGGCGCTGGAAATCGCTGACATGCTGGTGCGTTCCAACGCGGTCGATATCGTGGTGATCGATTCGGTCGCCGCGCTCACGCCCAAGGCCGAAATCGAAGGCGAGATGGGCGATTCGCACGTCGGCCTGCACGCGCGTCTGATGAGCCAGGCGCTGCGCAAACTCACCGCCAACATCAAGCGTTCCAATTGCCTGGTGATCTTCATCAACCAGATCCGCATGAAGATCGGGGTGATGTTCGGCAGCCCCGAGACCACCACCGGCGGCAACGCGCTGAAGTTCTACGCCTCGGTGCGCCTGGATATCCGTCGCATCGGCGCGGTCAAACGCGGCGAGGAGGTGATCGGTTCGGAGACGCGCGTCAAGGTGGTCAAGAACAAGGTCGCGCCGCCGTTCCGCCAGGCCGAGTTTGAGATCCTCTACGGCGAGGGCATCTCGCGCGCCGGCGAAATCATCGAGATGGGCGTCACCGCCAACCTCATCGACAAGTCCGGCGCCTGGTACAGCTACAAGGGCGAGCGCATCGGTCAGGGCAAGGACAACGTGCGCCTGTATCTCAAGGAGCACCCGGAGATCGCCGCCGAACTCGAGGCCGAGCTGCGCGTGCGCCTGCTGCCGCAGCCTGCCGCCAAGGGCAACGCCGAGACCGCCGAGGCTTGATCCGTCCTGCTGCACCCGGTCTTGTGACCGGGCGCGGCGCGGGCGTTGCCATGCCGCCGATGCGCAAGAAAACCACCGCGACACCGCGCAGCGCCTACCAGCGCGGCATCGATCTGCTGGCGCGGCGCGAGTATTCGCAGCGCGAGCTGCGCCAGCGCCTCGCCGCGCGCGGCCACGATTCCGCCGAAGCCGAAGCCGCGCTCGATGCGCTCAGCGCGCAAAACTATCAATCGGATGCGCGCTATGCCGAGATGCTCGCGCGTGGTCGTGCCATGCAGGGTTATGGCCCGCGCCGCATTCGCATGGAGCTGGCCGCGCAGGGCATCGCGCGCCAGCGTGCGCAGGCGGCGCTGGACAGTCTGAATCAGGATTGGGCGCAATCCGCCAGCGATCTGCTGCGACGTCGCTACGGCGCCAGCCTGCACACGCCGGATGGCCGCGCGCGCGCCGCGCAGTTCCTGCTGCGGCGCGGATTCGATGCGGCCACGGTAAGATCGGTGACCCGCACCGAACTCGACGAGGCGGCCGCAGGCGACGATTGATTCCCGCGCGCCGGGCCGCATACTCGGGGCGTGCCCCAGAGCCCACTTGCCGCGCATGAAAACCGCCGAAATCCGCAGCCGTTTCCTCGAGTTCTTCCGCGCGCGCGGGCACAGCATCGTGCCCTCCGCCACGCTGGTGCCGGGCAACGATCCGACCCTGCTGTTCACCAACTCGGGCATGGTGCAGTTCAAGAACGTGTTCCTGGGCAGCGAGAAGCCCGGCTACGTGCGCGCCGCGGACGTGCAGCGTTGTCTGCGCGCCGGCGGCAAGCACAACGATCTGGATGCGGTGGGCTACACCGCGCGTCACCACACCTTCTTCGAGATGCTGGGCAACTGGTCGTTCGGCGACTACTTCAAGAAGGAAGCCATCGCCTGGGCCTGGGAATTGCTCACCCGCGAATTCGGTCTGCCGCCGGAGCGTCTGTGGGTGACCGTCTATCACAACGACGACGAGGCTTACGCGATCTGGCACCAGCAGATCGGCATGCCGGCCGCGCGCATCGTGCGCATCGGCGACAACAAGGGCGCGCCCTACGCCTCGGACAACTTCTGGCAGATGGCCGACACCGGTCCCTGCGGGCCCTGCACCGAGATCTTCTACGACCACGGCCCCGGCGTGGCCGGCGGCCCGCCCGGCTCGCCCGATGAAGACGGCGACCGCTACATCGAAATCTGGAACCTGGTGTTCATGCAATTCGACCGCCAGCCCGACGGCATGCTGGCGCCGCTGCCGGCGCCGTGCGTGGACACCGGCATGGGACTGGAGCGCCTGGCCGCGGTGCTGCAGCACAAGCACTCCAATTATGAGATCGACCTGTTCCAGCACCTGATTCGCGTCGCGTCCGAGCTGACCGCCACGCCGGATATCGAGAACAAATCGTTGCGCGTTATCGCCGACCACATCCGCGCCTGCGCGTTTCTGATTGTCGATGGCGTGTTGCCGTCCAACGAGGGCCGCGGCTACGTGCTGCGCCGGATCATCCGCCGCGCCCTGCGTCACGGCTGGATGCTCGGCGTGCGCGGTGATTTCTTCTGCAAGATGGTGGCGCCGCTGGTGGCGGAAATGGGCGCGGCCTATCCCGAACTGGCGCAGCAGCAAGCCGCGGTCGAACAGGCACTGCGCGCCGAGGAACAGCGCTTCGGCGAAACGCTGGAGCACGGCATGAAGGTGTTCGAGGAGGTCGCCGCGCGCGCGCAAAGCGGCCAGATCGCCGGCAGCGATGCATTTCGTCTTTACGACACCTACGGCTTTCCGGTGGACCTCACCGCCGACATCGCGCGCGAGCGTGGCTTGACGGTCGACATGGCCGGTTTCGAGCAGGCCATGAACGCGCAGCGCGAACGCGCGCGCGCCGCCAGCCAGTTCGAGGCCAAGGGGCAGCTTCCGGCCGAGTTGGTCAGCACGCTGGCGCCGACGGTTTTCATCGGCTACGAGACACTGGAAGCGACGGCTTGTCGCGTGGTCGGCATCGTGCGCGCGGGCGTGGCGCTGGCGCAGCTCGCGTCGGGCGAAGCCGCCACGGTGATCCTCGAGCGCACGCCGTTCTACGCCGAGTCTGGTGGTCAGGTGGGCGACAGCGGCGTACTCGATAACGCGGATGGCCACTTCGCGGTCGAGCAGACGCTCAAGCTCGGCGGCAGCTTTCACGGCCATAGCGGGCACTGGCATGGGCGCGCGGCGCTGAAGCCGGGCGACAGCGTGCGTGCCGTGGTCGACGCCGCACGGCGCCAGGCCATCGTGCTCAATCATTCCGCCACGCATCTGCTGCACGCCGCGCTGCGCGCGGTGCTGGGCACGCACGTGCAGCAGAAAGGCTCGCTGGTGGCGCCGGAGCGTCTGCGCTTTGATTACTCGCACACCGCGCCGCTGAACGCCGCGCAGCGCGCCGAGATCGAAACCCGCGTCAACGCCGCGATCCGTGCCAACCACGCCGCCGAAGTTCGCCACATGGCCTACCAGCAGGCGCTGGATTCTGGCGCCATCGCCTTGTTCGGCGAGAAATACGGCGACGAGGTGCGCGTGCTGCGCTTGGGCGAGGCGTCCACCGAGCTGTGTGGCGGCACGCACGTGGCGCGCACCGGCGACATCGGTATGTTCAAGATCGTCGCCGAAACCGGCGTGGCCGCCGGCGTGCGCCGCATCGAGGCATTGACCGGCGCCGCGGCGCTGGCCTGGATCGAACAGGAAGAGCAGCGACTGGATGCCGTAGCGCGCCTGCTGGGCAGCGCGCAGGGCGAGGTGACCGCACGCCTCGAAGCATTGCTGGAACGCCAGCGCAAGCTGGAGCACGAGATTGATTCGCTCAAGGCCAAGGCCACCGGTGCCGCGATCGAGGATTTGCTGGCGCAGGCGCAAACCATCGCAGGCATCCGCGTGCTCGCCGCGCGCATCGACGGGCTTGACGCCAAGGGCTTGCGCGAGGCGCTCGACCGGCTCAAGCAGTCGCTGGGCGACTGCGCGGTGCTGTTGGCCTCCACTGCCGGGGGCAAAGCCAGCCTCGTGGCCGGCGTGCAGGGCGCGGCGCAGGCGCGGCTCAAGGCCGGCGATCTGGTGGCGCACGTCGCGCGCCAGATCGGCGGCAAGGGCGGTGGACGCGTGGATATGGCGCAGGGCGGTGGCAATGCCGGCCCTGAACTGGATCGAGCGTTGAGCGGTGTGGCCGCGTGGGTCGGCGCGCAACTTGCCCCCGGCACCTGAGCTGCAAGCAGTGTCAGTGCGATGCACCCCTTTCACACCGCGTATCCGCGCGTTGCCCCGACGCGGAATCGTCAGCTAGTATGCATCGACGCGCGTGGAGGTTGCCTTGCGGGGACGCGCGTCAAAACCAGCAGCGGCACGTATCAGTGACCGCACGAGATGTTTGTGGACGAGGCCTGGGTGAGGGTGGAGTCCACAGCATCGACGATAAATTGGAGCCCTAACATGTTGATACTGACCCGCCGGGTCGGCGAAACCCTGATGATCGGTGACGAAGTGACCGTCACCGTGCTCGGGGTCAAAGGCAATCAGGTGCGCTTGGGCATCAATGCCCCCAAGACCATCGCGGTGCACCGCGAGGAAATCTACCAGCGCATCAAGGCCGAGCAGGCCGAGGGTTTGGAGCCCAAGAGCGAGTAAGCGAGCACGCATCAAGGGTTTCGCGCGCAGCGGCAAACCGTTATCCTTGCGTGCTTGACCGATGCGATGCCCGCGTGCTCGGCAGGCCAACGCGACGTGGAGAGATGCCCGAGAGGCCGAAGGGGCTCCCCTGCTAAGGGAGTATAGGGTCAAAAGCTCTATCGAGGGTTCGAATCCCTCTCTCTCCGCCATGTCAAGAAGCCCTGATTATTCAGGGCTTTTTGCTTGATAACTCAGGTCGATTCGGAGCGGTTTGCATCGCGGCTCGAGTCAGAAGCGGCTTGCCAAACCGGCAAAGGTGGCGCGGCTCCACCGCGACCGTTTGCTTGCAAACCGCGGCGCGGCAGGGCGCCCGGTTTCGCAAATCGATTTCAGAGCGGAGCATGCTTCAGGAACTGCGGATCGCGACGCGCGTGCGTGGCCTGCTCGAAGCCGTAGGCGATCTCGATTAGCGTCGGCTCGCTCCACTTGGCGCCGAAGAAGCTCACCCCGAGCGGCAGGCCGTGCACAAAGCCGGCTGGCACGGTGATGTCCGGATAACCCGCCACCGCGGCCGGGCTGGAGCTGGATACCCCGCCGCGATCGCCGTTGACCAGATCGATCACCCACGCCGGGCTGTTGCTGGGCGCCATCAGCGCGTCCAGATGATCCTTTTTCAGCGCGGCATCGATGCCTTCGGGGCCGGACAGGCGCTTGGCCGCGGCCAGCGCCTTGAGGTACCGCGGATCGGTGAGTGGGCCGCGCGCCTCGGACTCGATCATCAGGCTCTGCCCGAACCAGGGCATCTCCTGCGCGGCGTGGGCCTTGTTGAAGGCGATCACATCGGCCAGGGTTTTCACCGGAATGCCATGGCGCGTGGCCAGATACGCGTTCAGATCGGCCTTGAACTCGTAGGACAGCGTCAGATTTTCGTCCTTGCCGTAATCATCGACATGGGGAATAACGACCGGGTCGATCACGATCGCACCGGCCTTGCGCAGCGCGGCCACGGCCGCATCCAGCACGCGCAGCACGGCGGGATTGCCGTCGGCGAAGGCGCGCACCACGCCGATGCGCTTGCCCTTGAGTCCATCGGCTTGCAGAAACTTCGTGTAATCGACCTTGTGCAGATTCGCATTCCGCGTGGCCGGGTCGGCGGGATCGCTGCCGGCCATGACGGTGAGCAGCGCGGCGGCGTCGGCGACGTCGCGCGCCATCGGCCCGGCGGTGTCCTGGCTGTGCGCGATGGGCACGATGCCGGTGCGCGAGATCAGGCCCAGCGTGGGTTTGATCGCGACGATGCCGTTCATCGAGCCAGGGCAGATCAGCGAACCATCGGTCTCGGTGCCGACGGCAACCGTGGTCAGCCCCGCCGATACCGCCACCGCCGATCCCGAGCTGGAGCCGCAGGCGGTGCGATCCAGCACGTAGGGATTGCGCGTGAGTCCGCCGCGCCCGCTCCAGCCCGAGCTGGAATGGTTGGAGCGGTAGTTGGCCCACTCGCTGAGATTGGTCTTGCCCAGGATCACCGCGCCGGCCGCGCGCAGGCGCGCCACCAGCGGCGCATCGGTGGCCGCGGGCGCGCCGACCAGCGCCAGCGAGCCGGCCGTGGTCATCATCTTGTCGCCGGTGTCGATGTTGTCCTTGAGCAGCACCGGGATGCCGGCCAGCGATCCCAGCGGCTTGCCGGCGCGACGTTCGGCGTCGATGCGTCGCGCCTCGCGCAGCGCGTCGGGGTTCAACTCGATGATGCTGTTGAGCTTGGGTCCGGCGCGGTCGATGGCGGCGATGCGCTTGAGGAACATCCGCGTGAGCTGCACCGAACTCAGCGTGCCGGCGCGCATGCGCGCTTCGATCCGGGCGATGCTGGCGTCATACAACGGCGTGGCGCGCTGCGGCGATTTTTCGGCGCTCTGCGCCGCGGCGAACGGCATCAGGGCCAACAGGGTGAGCGGCAGTGAAACGAGTTTGTGGCGCATGAGAGCCCCTCCGGAAGAAGCTCCGATCATGCCACCGCCGCGCGCACCGCGCGCGCATCAGCGCAGCGCACGGAAGTCCTGCGCCAGCGCCTGCCATGGCGCCACATTCCAGAAGCGCCGCGCCTGCCCGGAAGGCGAGGGCAGCACCCACAGCGCGGTGCTGCCCCAGGTCTCGGTTTGCGCGCCGTAATCGACGGCGTGACCGAGCGCGGCCCGCGCGGCATTCTTGCTGGTGAAGGCCAGCAGGCGTGGCGCGTGGCGCGCGATCTTGCGCTTGAGCGCGCGCGCATCGAAGGCATCGCGCGGCAGTTCGTCGTCATTGCCGCTGTGGTGCTTGGCCAGATCGGTCAAGCCGATGCCGAACTCGGGCAGACGCCGGAATTCTCCAGCGGCCAATGGTTCCGGAATCAGCCCCGTCGCCGCCAGCGTGCGCCAGAAATAATTGCCCGGATTGGCGTAGTACGCGCCCGCGGCGGCCGAGGCGCGGCTGGGCGCGGTGCCGCAGAACACCATGCCGAGGCGCGGACGCAGCACATCGGGCAACACGTGCGGGCGGGGATGGGATTGCACCTTCGTATCCTCGCAGGCTTGAAACTTGAAAGACGCCATCATGACTTTTCCACATGGCCGGATCTTTTCGCCCGTGGCGCACCACTTGCTCGATGGGTGCGACGTGGCATCCATGCCGCGCAAGGCAGCTCGACAAGATTTTCGAGATGTTTCCGCGAACTTGTTGCGCCGCTCCACGGTCGAATCACCAGGCACTTTCGATTCCGAGGGGAATATTTCATGTCCATACTCGCCCCACGCGCGCCGCGCCGCGCCGCGCTGCTGCTGATTCTGCTCGCATCCGTGTTGCCGCTGGCGGCCGCGGCTGCCGCCAGCGCGCTGCCGACCACGCTGATGCCGCAACTGCACTGGCGCCTGCTCGGCCCGTTCCGCGGCGGCTGGGCGACGATGGGCGTGGGTATTCCGACGCAGCCCGACGTGTACTACATCGGCACCGCCGGTGGCGGCGTCTGGCGCACAGAAGATGCCGGGCGTACCTGGCGGCCGTTGAGCAACCACATCGGCGCGGCCTCGATCGGCGCCATCGCCCTCGCGCCATCGAATCCGCAGGTGATTTATGCGGGCAGCGGCCAGGTGGCGCCGCGCTACGACATCGCCGCGGGTGACGGCATGTACCGCTCGGATGATGGCGGGCAGCAGTGGACGCACATCGGCCTGGCCGCCACGCGCCATATCGGCGCGATCTGGGTCGCGCCCAAGAATCCCGACGAGGTCGTGGTCGCGGCACTGGGCAAGGTGTTCGGCCCCAGCAACGCGCGCGGCATTTACCGCAGCAGCGACGGCGGCAAGACCTGGCAACACGTGCTGTTCGTCAACGACAGCACCGGCGGCGTGGATCTGGCCGCCGATCCGGCGCATCCCGACACGCTGTACGCGGCGCTGTGGAGCATCCGCAACTACCCGTGGCTGAGCTATTTCAAGCCCATCGTCGGCACGGGCAGCGCGATTTATGTCTCGCACGACGCCGGCCTGCACTGGCACAAGCTGGGCGGGCAGGGCTGGCCCACGGCGCCGCTGGGGCGCATCGGCCTGGCGGTGACCGACACCGCGGCCGGCACGCGCATCTATGCCACGATCGATGGCGGCAACGACGCCGCGGCCACCGGCTTGTGGCGCTCGGACGACGGTGGCGCGCACTGGCGGCGGGTGAACGCGCACACGCAGGCGGCCAACTGGTACTTCAGCCGGCTCACGGTGATGCCGGGTCAGCCCGATACCGTGTTCACTACCGGCCAATCGGTGCGCGAATCGACCGATGGCGGCAAGACCTTCCACGTCGTCAAGGGCTCGCCCGGTGGCGATGATTACCACTACGTGTGGATCAATCCGCTGCATCCCGATGACCGCATCGTGGCCAGCGATCAGGGCGCGGTGGTCACGCTGGATGGCGGCAAGACCTGGTCGAGCTGGTACAACCAGCCGACCGGGCAGTTCTATCACCTGGCCGCGGACAATCGCTTTCCGTACTGGATTTATTCCGGGCAGCAGGACAGCGGCACCGTGGCCATCGCCAGCGCCAGCGACTACGGCGCGCTCAGCTTCCGCGACTGGCATCCGGTGGGTGGTGACGAGCGCGATTACGACGTGCCGTATCCGCCCGATCCGCACATCGTGTTCGGCACCGGTCTGGGTGGGCGCGTGTCGCGCTGGGACGGGCGCACCGGGCAGGTGCAGAACGTCTCGCCGTGGCCGGTGATGAGCTACGGCGCGCGCCCGGGCACGGTGAAGTATCGCTATACGTGGATCACGCCGCTGGCCATCGGCCAGCAGGCGCCGTATCCGATTTACGTGGGTGCGCAGGTGCTGTTCCGCAGCATGGATGAGGGCGCGCACTGGCAGGTGATCAGCCCCGATCTCACCGGCGCCGTGGCCGGCACCACGGGCTGCGCGCACACCGGCGCTCTGGCGCATGCACGCGCCTGCGGTTATGGCGTGATCTACAGCATCGCGCTGGCGCCTTCCGATCCGAACACGATCTGGACCGGCAGCGACTCGGGCGTGGTCGAGGTCACCCACGATGGCGGTGCGCACTGGAGCAACGTGACGCCCAGGGGCGTGCCGCTGTGGGCGCGCATCGACAGCATCGATGTCGCGGCCGGCAATCCGGACGTGGCCTATCTGGCGGTGGACGATCACCGCGATGGCAACGACACACCGTATGCCTTCCGCACCGAGGATGGCGGCAAGACATGGCAGGCGATCACGCACGGACTGCCGGCGGGTCATTACGTCACCGTGCTGCGCGCCGATCCGGTCAGGCCCGGGCTGCTGTATGCCGGCACCGATGCCGGGGTGTACGTGAGTTTCGATGATGGCGGCGCGTGGCAGCCGCTGCAGTACAACCTGCCCACCGCGTGGGTACGCGATCTGCTGGTGCACGGCAACGATCTGATCGCCGGCACGCAGGGGCGCGCGATCTGGGTGCTGGATGACATCACGCCCTTGCGCGAGGTGACCGCCGGCGTCGCGCAGCAGCCCGCGCACCTGTTCGCGCCCGCGGTCGCGGTGCGCCTGCACGCGAACAACAACAAGGACACGCCGCTGCCGCCGGAAACGCCGATCGGCCACAACCCGCCCAATGGCGCGGTCATCGATTACTGGCTGGGGGCGCACACGCAAGGCCCGGTGACGCTGAGCGTGCTGGATGCGCAAGGCCATGTGCTGCGGCGCTTCGTCAGCGACGCCCAGGCGCCGGTACTGCCTGCCGATCGTTACTTCGCCGCCGGCTGGATCAAACCCGCGCCGCGACTGCAAGCCACGCCCGGCATGCATCGCTTCGTGTGGGATCTGCGCCTGCCGCGCCCGCAGGCGATTCGTTACAGCTACAGCATCGCCGCGGTGTGGGGACGCGACACCCCGCTCGAGCCGCGCGGGCCGCGGGTACTGCCGGGGCGCTACACCGTGGAATTGCAGGCCGATGGCAGCACGCTGCGCCGTAACCTGCTGGTGACCGAGGATCCGCGCGTGCACGCCACCCCGGCCGCGCTGACGCAGTTGTTCGATTTCCAGCAGCAACTGGGCGGCGCGCTGGCGCGTTCCTATGCGGGCGCCGGACAGGTGCAGGCGTTGCAGCGTGAACTCGACGCGCTGCAGCCCAAGCTCGCCGGCCACGCCGCCGCGCAAGCCGCGTCGCGCAGCCTGCGTGATGCGCTGGCGCCGCCGCACGGCGCCGCGCTGCAAGCGCGCTACGTGCGCGCCAACGCCGAGCTGGCCGCGCTGGCCACCGATGCCAACGCCGCCGACCGCGCGCCCACCGCCGCGCAGCGCGCCGTGTACGCGCAGGCCAGTGCCGCGATCGCGGCCACGGATGCCGCATGGACGCAGGCGCAGCAAGGCCCGCTGCGGGCGCTGAACGCGGCGCTGCAATCCGCGCAACTGCAGCCACTCAGCGTGCCGTCGGCGGCATCGGTGCGTGTGACGCCCGGCCCGGAGGGCGCCGATTTGCCGTGATGCAGACTTGTGCACGCGGCGCGTGACTCCGCGCCGCGCGCGCTCACAGCAGCGGAAACAAGCGCGGCGCGATCCACGCCGTGACCACGCCGATCAGCACGGTCAGCGGCAGGCCCAGCAGCAGGAAATCGCTGAAGCGGTAGTTGCCGGCGCGCAGCACCAGCAGGCTGCCGTGGTGGCCGATCGGGGTCAGGAACGCGGCCACCGCGCCGGTGGTCACCGTCACCGCGGCGGCGGTCGGGCTGACCGCGGCCGCATCGGAAAACGCGATCGCCACCGGCACCAGCAGCGCCGCGGTGGCGGTGTCGGACAGCAACTGCGTCAGCAGCGCGGCGGCGGCGAACAGCAGCAGCAGCACCGCGAACGGCGTATAGCCTTGCGCGAAATAGCCGAGCCCCTGCGCCAGCCACGCGGCGGTGCCGCTGCGCTCCATGGCCACGCCCAGCGGAATGGCCGCGGCGATCATCAGGAACGGGCGCAGGTCGATGGCACGATAGCCCTGATCGGCCGGCACGCAGCCGCTGAGCATCATCGCCAACGCGCCGCCCATGAACGCCAGCGCCGGTGCCAGCAGGCCGCTGCCCGCGGCGATCACCGACAGCGCGAGAATGATCAGCGCGGTGCGCGCCTTGTGGCGCTGGCGCGCATCGGCCTGGAATGGGCTCAGGGTGAGAAAACCGCGGTATTCGGCAATGTTGCGGAAGCGCTCGGGCGCACCCCACAACACCAGCAGGTCGCCGGCCTGCAGTTGCGTTTGCGCCAGTTCGCCATTGAACCAGCCGTCGCGCCGCCACAGCCCCACCGCGATCACCCCGAAGCGCGCCGGAAAGTCCACCCCGGCCAGGGTCTGGCCGAGCAGCGCCGACTGCGGCGCCAGCATCGCCTGAAACAGTCGCGCCTGGCCCTGCGCGCGCGCGTTGAGGCCGCGCGGCAGCGCCTCGCCGGCCTGCGCCACGGCATGCAGCACCAGATCCGGCTGTGTCACGAAGCTGGCGATTTCCTCGGGGCTGGCCTGTACCAGCAGCACGTCGCCTTCCAGCAGCACCAGCGGCAGGAAGGGGCGCGGCAGCGACACGCCATCGCGCAGCCAGTCGGCCACCTGCAGATGCGAGCCGTACTGCGCCAGAAACTCCTCCATGGCGCGGCCCACCCAACGCGAGCCGGCCGGCAGGGTGATCTCGGTGAAGTAACGCCCCAGACCGCCCAGCGGCGTATCCGCATCCAGCCCAGTGCGGCGCGGCAGCAGCCGGCGCAGCAGCAGCATGTACAGCGTGCCCAGCGCGGTCAGCGCCAGTCCCAGCGGCAGGATCGAAAACAGCCCCAGTTGCGCCTGCCCACTCTGATGCAGCAGGCTGGAGGTGAGCAGAAAAGCCGGTGCGCCCAGCACCGTCAGCGTGGTGCCCAGCGAGGCCGCGAAGGCCATCGGCATCAACAGGCGCGAAGGCGAGAGTCCACGCGCGCGCGCCAGATGCAGCAGCACCGGCAGCATCATCGCCACCACCAGCAACTGATGCGTGAACGCGGCCACCAGCGCCACCATCGGCATCACCACCAGCAGCGTGCGCCACTCGCTGGCGCCAGCCAGCGCGCCGATCCAGCCGCCGACGCGATCGGCCAGGCCGGTGGCCGCGAGCCCCGCCGAGATCACGAACACGCTGGCGGTGATGATCGCCGCCTCGCTGGAAAACCCGGCCAGCGCCTCGCGCACCGGCAGCAGCCCGCTCAACGCCAGCGCCACGATCACCAGCAATGCGGCCAGATCGATACGCACGCGCCCGCTGACCAACAGCGCCAGCGCGCCAGCGAGGATGATCAGGAACAGAGTGATCGCGGGGGTCATGGCGGCCATGGCCGGGCGGCCCATGACTATGCGAACTCGATGGGCTGCTGGCAAGCCTGCCGCTTGGCAGGGCGTCACGGCGGCGCGCGCAGGCTTGCCCCGCCGCTGGCTAGAATCGCGCTTTCTGTGCAGGCGGAACGCGGCGATGGATCAAATCATTTTTCAGGCCTGGGGGCTGGTCATCACGCCGTGGAAGCTGATCGGCTACGGTGGCACGCTGCTGTTCACCGGGCGCTGGTTCGTGCAGATGTACACCACGCGCAAGCGCCGCCGCGTGCACATGCCGGTGGCATTCTGGTGGATGTCGATCGTCGGCAGCCTGATGACGCTGAGCTATTTCGTGTTCGGCAAGAATGATTCGGTCGGCATCCTGCAAAACGCTTTCCCGGCGTTCATCGCCAGCTACAACCTGTGGGTCGAATACCGCGCGCGGCGCCAGCACACGGATACGCCGCCGGCCGACGGTTGAATGCAAAAAACCGCAGCCCGGAAGCTGCGGTTTTGTGGATGAAGTGTGCTGTTTCAGCCCTTCGGTGGTGGTGGTGGTGGTGGTGGTGGTGGCGGCGGCCCTACCGGGCGCACGATCACCACCGGCCCCGGCGCATACCAGAACGGATCGTAGCCCCACGGCCCGCCCCAACCCATGCCCCAGAACGGATCGTTCCAGCCGTTGTTGTAATAGCCGTTGTTGTAATAGCCGCGGTTGTAGGCCACGCGCAACGGCCACAAATGCACCACGTTGGCCTGGACGCGTGGATACGGGTACTCGTAGCCGCCGACCTTGCGCGTGATCACGCCTTGCAGCATGCCGCTGACCGTGATCTCGCGGCCCTTGGCGTAAACCTCGGGATCGTAGAAGCCGCGCTTGCAGGCGACGAAGCGGCCGATCGAATCACGCATGGACTCGGGTCGCGCGTCGTTGCTGGCCAGCGGCTTGCCGAGCACGTAGAAGCAGGTGTCGGCGTGGCTGGGCTCGGTCTGGATGATCGTGCCGCCCCAGCGCACCGGGGTGCCTGAAACGCCGCCATTGCTGGCTTGCTGCGGGGTGATCTTGGCGTACTGGCCGGCCAGATCCTTGGGCACCGTGGCGCAGGATGCGAGCAGCGCGGTACCGAGGGCAACGGCAATGGGTTTCAACAGTCGCGTATTCATGATGGCCTCACGAGGTGAGTATCTCCGGCAACGCTCATTTGATCACGACTCACGGTTCAAATTCCCGCGCGCGTCGCGTCCAATCACGTACAGCTAAGCGGGATACAGGTTGCGTGCAAGCGTAACGCAGCCGCACGAATTCGGTTGACAGCTCGCGCAGCATCGCCGCGTGCGCCGCGGGCAAGTTGCTGGCGATGCGTTCCATGAATTGCGCCGGGGCCTCGCCCGGCTGGCGTCGGTGGCCGCGTCGGGCCAGGCGCCGTTCGAGGCGATCGAAGCCGCGACCCAACGCGTCGCGCGCCGCGACCGGTTCGCGCAAAGCCAGCGCCAGACCCAGCGCCAGCACCACCGCGAGCGCGCCGCCCAGCGCCAGCGCCACCGATTGCCAGCGCTGCGGATCGACGCCGAAGCGCGACAGCAGGCCGCGCTGGCGCAGCGCGTTGAAGCCGACCACGGTCTGATCCCACATCCGGTTGAGCACATCGATGCGGTCGCGCAGGCCCACCAGCCAACCGGCCTGATACCAGCGCGCGCCGGCGCCCTGCGCGGCGGCGATGGCGCCCAGGCTGATGCGGTCCGGGCGCACCGCGGCGGTCGGATCGACGCGCACCCAGCCGCGCCCGCGCAGCCGCACCTCGGCCCAGGCGTGGGCATCGGCCTGACGCACCAGCAGGTAATCGGCGACGCGGTTGGCGTAACCGCCCTGATAGCCGGCCACCACGCGCGCCGGAATGCCCGCGGCGCGCATCAGAAACACGAACGCCGAGGCGTAGTGCTCGCAGAATCCGGCGCGTGTGTCGAACAGGAAATCGTCGATCTGCTGGCGCCCCAGCGGTGGCGGCATCAGTGTGTAGCGGTAGCCGTCGTCGTGAAAGCGGCGCAGCGCGGCGGTGATGATCGCCGGCGCGTCGTCGCCGTAGCGCGCACGCCAGCGCGCGGCCAGCGCGCGCGTGCGCGGATCGTCATTCGCCGGCAGTTGCAGCGCCAGCGCGCGTTCGCGCGCGCTGAGCCGTGCCTGCAGCCGGTATGTCGTGGCCGAGTCGAGCGTGTAACGCAGGCCGTGATCGACGGGCTTGTCCGCCAGCAGCGTGCGCTCGGCGGTGAAACGCGTGCCGGTGGGCGCCTGCAGCGGCATGTCCAGCGCCGGCAGCAGGGTTTGCCGCGTGGCTTCCATGCTGATCGTGTAGCGCAGCGCTGGCCCCAGCGCCTGCACCGGTTCCAGCGGCAGATGTTGCGCGGCGCGTCCGGGTGTCCACGTGCGGCCGTCGAAATGCCACAGCACCACGGCGCGGAAATAGCGCGCGCTGCGCGGCGGAATCGGGCCGTCGAAGCCGACGCGAAAAGCCGGGCTGTCGTCGACCAGCAACTGGCCGATGGCGCCCGGCGACATGCTCGCGCTGATGCCGGTGCGCGCCTGTTGCATGCCCGGCGCGCCCCACAGCGGCGTGGCCAGGCGCGGGATCAGCACGAACGCGATCAGCGTCACCGGCAGCGCCGCGGCCAGGCGCAACGCGGCGGTTTTCAGGATCGCACGCGTGTCGCCAGCGCTGGGCTGCAACGCCAGCAAGGTCGCCAGCGCCGGCCACAGCACCGCGCACACCAGCAGCGTGTGCAGCAGCGATTGTCCGAACAGCAGCGCGCTCATCAGCGTGAATGCGGCCACGGCCACGGCGATATGCACGTCGCGGCGGGTCTCGGTTTCGGTGAGCTTGAGCACCAGCAGCCCCACCGCCAGCGCGGCGCCGGGCAGACGCCCGAACAGCGTGCCGTAGCTGGCGATCACGCCCAGCGGCAACGCCAGCACCAGCGCGTAGCGCAGTAGCGCGGGAAAGCGCCGGCCGCGGCGAAATCCGACCCAGCGCAAGAGCAGCAGCAACGCCAGCGGCGGGCTCAGCCACAGCGGCAGGTGCGCGGCGTGCAGCACCAGCGTGGCGGCCACGGTCAGGCTCAGCAGACCGAAGCTGCGCGTGTCGGGGCGCGGTGACGCGGCCCTCATGGCAGCAGCGCCAGCGCGCTCATGCAGGCGTGGTAGTGCGCGCTGCCGGCATCGGGGCCGAGGCTTTGCGCGGGCAGGTCCAACTGCCAGCGCTGGCCGCCGCGATGCGCTTCATCCACCCAGCGCGCCAGACGCATGATGCGGGTTTCGTGATCGAGCCCGCGCAGCACGCTCCATTGCAGATGCCACAACGCCTGCGCATCGGGCGGTTCGTGCAGGCGCAGCAGCAGGGTGGCGTTGCGCGCGCTGGCCTTCCAGGCGATGCGTCGCGGCGAATCGCCGGGCTGGTAGGCACGCAGCCCGGCGTAATCCTCGCCCAGCTCGTGGCTGCGCGGCGCCGGCGTGGACTCCGCGCCGGTGCCCGCTGGTGGCGGCCCGACGGCCTCGCGCGCCGGGTACACCAGCACGCGCGTATCCGGACGCAGCCAGCTCCACGCGCGAAACAGACCAAATGGCCAGGTGCTGCTGAGCTTGAGCGCCGGCAGTTCCATCCAGCCGCGGCGCTCGCTGTGCAGGCTGATCGGCAGGTTCAGCGCGGCGCCGGCCGCGACGCTGAAATCGTGCGCCGCGGCGCCGACGTGCAGACACAGGCCGGCGTGCGCGCGCCGCGGCGCGGTGAAACGCAGTTCCACGCGCAGCGCCTGTCCGGCCTCGGCATGATCGGCGCGGATCGCTTCCAGACGCAGCCCGTGCAGGGCGCGAAACGCGCCGTACATGCTTTGCGCGCAGGCCGCGCCGAGCAGACAGGTCAGCAGCAGCGCGGCGTTGTTGTTGTAGTTGAGCGCGCCCAGCAGCATGACGATGAGCATGGCGCCAAAGCCGATGCCGAAGGCCGTGGGCAACACGTAGATGCGGCGCTGGTCGAGCTCGATCGGCAGCGCCTCGCGCGGACGCTGGCGCAGCAGGCTGGGGTGACGACGCGTGACGCGCGCGCGCAGCGACGCCAGCAGGCTCATGCGCGCACGCTGACCTCGGCCAGCAGCACGCTGGCTAGCGCCGCACGCTCGGTATTGCGCTGCGGCTGCAGGCGATGCGCGGCCACCGCGATGAATACGGCCTGCACGTCCTCGGGCATCACGTAAGTGCGTCCGCCGAGCAGTGCCCATGCGCGCGCCGCGGCCAGCAGCGCCAGCCCGGCGCGCGGCGACAGGCCGACGCGAATATCGGCGTGATCGCGGCTGGCCGCCAGCAGTGCCTGCAGATAATCGAGCACGGCGGGGCTGGCGCTGACCGCGCGCACGCGCACGCGCAGCGCCAGCAGGTCGGGCGCATCGAGCACGGCCGTGGTTTCGCGCAGCAGCGCGCGACGCTCACTGCCAGTCAGCAGCGCGCGCTCGGCCATGGCGTCGGGATAGCCCAGGCTGAGTCGCATCAGAAACCGGTCCAGTTGCGAATCCGGCAGCGGGAAGGTGCCGGCCAGATCCAGCGGGTTCTGCGTGGCGATCACGGTGAACACGGAGGGCAGCGCGCGTGTTTCGCCCTCGACGCTCACCTGACCCTCGGCCATGGCCTCGAGCAGCGCGCTTTGTACCTTGGGCGTGCCACGATTGATCTCGTCGGCCAGCAGCAGCTCGGTGAACAGCGGCCCGGGATGAAATTTGAACTGGCGCTGCTCGTGCTCGTAGATGCCGACGCCGATGATGTCCGTGGGGGTCAGGTCGCTGGTGAACTGCACGCGCTGGAAGCCCAGCCCGCAGGTCGCCGCCAACGCGTGCGCCAGCGTGGTCTTGCCGACGCCGGGAATGTCTTCCAGCAGCAGATGTCCGCCGGCCAGCAGACAGGCGAAGCCGAGCCGCACGGTGTGTGATTTGCCCAGCACCAGCGCATTGACCTGCGCCAGCGCCTGCGGCAGTCGAGCGAGCGGTTCACGGTGCGGGCGCGGGCTGGAATCGGGCATGGCGGCAAACCGGATGCGATGATGACGTTTCGAGTGTAGCCGTCGCTGCGCGCGGGCTGGGTGTGCGTTGCGTGATGAGCCGCGCGCCGCGGCGCTCTCAGGGTACGTCCAGCCCCGCCGCGCGCAGCGCCGCCGCCACCGCGATCAGCGGCAGGCCGATCAGCGCCGTGGGGTCGCTGCTGTCGATGCGCTCGAACAGGGCGATGCCCAGACCTTCGCTCTTGAAGCTGCCGGCGCAGTCGTAGGGGCGCTCGCGTTCGAGGTAGCGTTCGATGCTCGCGGCATCCAGCATGCGCAACCGCGCGCGGGTCAGATCGCAGCCCTGCCAGCGCTGGCCGGATGCCACGTCGATCAGGCACCACGCGGTATGAAACCGCAGCGTGCGTCCGCTGGCGGCGGCGAGCTGGGCGCGCGCGGCGGCGTGCGTGCCGGGTTTGCCCACCGGCTGACCGTCGCGTTCGGCGAGTTGATCCGAGCCCAGCACCAGCGCATCGGGATGGCGCGCGGCCACGCTCGCGGCCTTGCTCGCGGCCAGCCGCTGCGCTTGCGCCGCCACCGGCTCGCCGGGCAGGGCGCGCTCGTCGCAATCCGGGGCGATTTGCAGAAAATCGCGGCCCAGGCGGCGCAGCAGCGCGGCGCGATAAGCCGAGGTCGAAGCGAGGATCAGGGTGCGATTCATGGGGCGGGGGAGATGCCTTGACGACTGGCGCGGGCCAGTGCGTGCTGCGCGGCGCGCAGCGCGGCGGCATCATCGCTGAGCGCGCGCGCGCTGTTGCGCCAATCGCGCAGCGCCTTGCGCAGCTCGGGCAGCGGCGCGCGCGCGGCGTGATCGCGCAGCCACAGGCGATGCGCCAGTTGCTCGCGCAGCGCGGCGGCGAACGCGGCCTCGTCGGCATGCGGCGTGGGCTGATCGGTGAGCGTGATGATTTCGGCATGCGCCGAGGCCAGTTGCGTGCGCAGCGCGCGCAACGCGGTTTCCTGCGCATCGGCCAGCGCATGCAAATCCTGCAGCAGCGCGCCGCGGCGGCGCAGCCGCAGCAGTTGCAACACGGCGCCAAGCCCGAGCAGCAAGACCGCGCCGGCGATGGCAAGCAGGATGCTGGATGACGACACGCGCGGCCTCCTCGATGAGCCGCGAGTCTGCCGCAGCCACCGGCGCGGGT
The DNA here is from genome assembly GCF_054637675.1 of Metallibacterium sp. Lineage (NCBI taxonomy): Bacteria > Pseudomonadati > Pseudomonadota > Gammaproteobacteria > Lysobacterales > Rhodanobacteraceae > Metallibacterium > Metallibacterium sp. The sequence continues at coordinate 1,704 of NZ_JBTSRB010000041.1, read as the reverse complement.
AAACCCGCGCTGTGCGCCGCTGCGATCGCGCCTTGAGCGCGGCTGCCGCCCTCGCCGATAATTGCCGGCTGTGCGGGCGCATGCGTGCCCCGAGGTGTATCCCATGAGCAAGACCATCGCGGTGATCCGCGGCGACGGCATCGGCCCGGAGATCATGCAGGCCACGCTGCGTGTGCTCGACAGCTTGCGTTGCGGTCTTGACTATCGATTCGCCGAGGCCGGCATGGCAGCGCTGGAAGCGCAGGGCGAGCTGCTGCCGCAGGCGACGCTGGACGCCATCAGCGCCTGCGGCGTGGCCCTGAAGGGGCCGCTGACCACGCCCATCGGCGGCGGGTTCTCGTCGCTCAATGTCGAACTGCGCCGGCGCTTCGACCTGTATGCCAACGTGCGCCCGGCGATCAGCTTTCCCAACACCAAGGCGCGCTTCAGCGACATCAATATCCTCACCGTGCGCGAGAACACCGAGGGCGCCTACCTCAGCGAGGGCCAGACCGTGTCCGCCGACGGCGAAACCGCGCAGTCGATCATCCGCATCACGCGTCGCGGCTCGGAGCGCATCGTGCGCTACGCCTTCGAACTGGCGCGGCGCAAGGGCCGCAAGAAGATCACCGTGGTGCACAAGGCCAACATCATGAAGACCACCTCGGGCCTGTTCCTCAACGTGGCGCGCGAAATCGCCAGGGAGTACCCCGAGATCACCTGCAACGAGCTGATCGTGGACAACACCTGCATGCAGTTGGTGATGCGCCCAGAGCTGTTCGACATGATCGTGACCACCAATCTGTTCGGCGATATTTTGTCGGATCTGTGCGCGGGTCTGGTCGGTGGCCTGGGCCTGGCGCCGGGCGCCAACATCGGCAGCGGCGCGGCGATTTTCGAGGCCGTGCACGGCTCGGCGCCGGACATCGCCGGCAAGGGCATCGCCAACCCGTGCGCGTTGCTGCTGGCCGCGGCGGACATGCTCGATCATCTCGACATGGTGGCGCAGGGCACGCGCGTGCGCGCGGCGATTCGCGCGACGCTGGCGGCGGCCGACCCGCGCATGACCCCGGATCTGGGTGGCAGCGGTAGCACCGAGCGCTTCGCCGATGCGCTGATCGAACGCCTGCAGACGCGCGCGGCGGCCTGAATTCCGGCGCGCTTTGCCGATTGATTGGCGCATGGCGCGGCTTGGGGTACGCACTTGCCTGAGCGCGCGTTGCGCGTGAACGGTTGTTCTTGCGTGGCGCCTGGCAAGGTTGTCCTGTTCCGTGCCGCTGCCGCGGCGCGGGTTCCTTTCTTTACTTCGGGCATCCTGCCCTCCGCCCCTGCGGGGCCCGCTACGCGGTTCGCGCCGCTCCTGCGACGCAGTGCTCGGCAAAGAAAGGAACCAAAGAAAACCGACCCTGACAGCAGCGCCCGCTGCGCGGGTGCGCGTGTCTGCGCGGGGCGCGCCGATGGCCATCCCTGGCCTGCGGCGCGTGAGCGCGATCTCGGCCTGTGCATCCTGCACGGGCCGGATCGCCCGGCCCGCAACATCGTGTTGCGGGCGTTCGGCAGCAGTGGCTGCCTCACCCCTCGCGCTCACCCTGCGGGCTTTCCCCGCGCAGTCCCGCCGCTGCCGAAGGGGGATGAAAATCAAGTGCGCTGCAAGCGCGCTCGCTGTGCCCGCGCTGTCGCAGTTGCCTTTGACGTTGTCCTTGATTTTCATAGCGTTGGCCTGAG
>NZ_JBTSRB010000040.1:0-26497 GCF_054637675.1 Metallibacterium sp. | reverse complement strand
TTAGTTCTAGTCCCGTCCGCGCAATGCGTATGCCACGTCAAAACCCGGAGCGATCCGGGTTTTTGCGTTTCGGCTTGGGCTCAGACCGGCAGCGGCTCGTCGTGGTGCGCGGATACTGCGACCAGTGTATGCGGCGCATGACCGTGCGCGTCGAGAAACTCCAGCCAGCGGCTGAGGAAGCTCGCCATGCGCAGGCGATGCCGCAAGATCAGCGGCGGCGGTGCGCGCAGATCAAGAACGTCCCAGCGTCCGCGGCCCGGATGACAGTGCAACGCTTCAGCGAGGCGCGCATCGGTGTACATGCGAATCTGCGCCTCGGGTGCGCGGCGTCCGGTATCCGGATCATGGAACGCGTAGGTGAGCTCCAGCTCCAGCGTGTAGGCGTGGCGCTCGCGCAGTTCGAGATGCACATTCATCTCGTCGCCGACATCCGACACGTACGCGCCCGGCGCGCGCGCGCGCAACGCGAACAAGCGTTCGAGCCGATGAAAGCTCTCGGCCTGCAGGCCCATCAGCAAACTGAAGCGGCCCGGCAGCAAAGCGGAAATTTCGCGCGCGCTGAGGTACATGGGGCGAGCTTAGCATCGTGCCCGCAGGCTTCCGTTGCAGCAGCGGAAAGCGCGCGCACTCACAGCAGATGCCGCTCGATACCCAGTTGCGCGAGGATCTTGCTGCCGATTTCCTCGATCGAGGTGTGCGTGCTGTTGAGCACCGCGATGCCTTCGCGACGGAACAGGTTGTCGGCCTGCGCTAGCTCCCAGCGGCATTGTTCGAGCGAAGCGTAGCGGCTGTCGGGACGGCGTTCGGAGCGAATCTGCGTCAGGCGCTCCGCAGTGATGGTCAGGCCGAACAGGCGTTGGCGCTGGCCTTGCAATCGTTTTGGCAACTCGGCCAACTCCAGATCCTCGGGCGTCAGCGGATAGTTGGCCGCGCGCAGGCCGAAATGCAGCGCCATGTACAGGCAAGTGGGCGTCTTGCCCGAGCGCGACACGCCGATCAGGATCAGGTCGGCATCCTTGTAGCTGGGATCGAGCCCGTCGTCGTGCGCCAGCGCGTAGTTGGTGGCATCGATGCGCGCCTCGTACTTGGCAGCGTCGAAGAGCCCGTGGGCGCGGTTGACCAGCTTGTGGCGGCGCACGCCCAGCTCATGCTCCAGTGGACCGATGAAGGGCGCGAACACATCCAGCATCAGCGCGCCACTGCCGCCGAGGATTTCGCTGAGCGCGGCATCGACCGCGGTGTTGACCACGATCGGGCGCAACCCGGTGCGCGCCCACGCCGACTTGATGCGCGTGACCGCCGCGTGCGCCTTGTCGACATCGTTGACGAAGGGCATGCGGTGGGTGTCGAAATCCACACCCTCGAACTGGGTGAGGATGCTGTGGCCGATGGTCTCGGCGGTGATGCCGGTCGAATCGGAAACAAAAAACACCGTGCGCTGCATGGTTTCCCGCCTGCGGATGAACGGCCAGCAGTGTAGCCAGCCCCATGCCGCGACATCGGCGGTGTCGGCCGGATGCGCGCGCAGCCGCGCCGTAATCGTTTCCATGCAGGCCGCGCGAGCACTGAAACAACGCAAACGGTTGTTTCAAAACCGGGGAGTGCCGAAAATAGCGGACTGACCTTGGTGGAGCTGCACCCTTGAACGCATCCGTACTGTGGCTGCACGAGATCGGCATGGCCGACCACGCTCAGGTCGGCGGCAAGAATTCGTCGTTGGGCGAAATGATCCGCGAGCTGTCCGCGGCGCATGTGGCCGTACCGGGCGGCTATGCCACCAGCGCGGCCGCGTTCGAGCGGTACTTGGCGCAAGGCGCACTGGACCAGCGCATCGCCGCGCGCCTGATTGGCCTGAATGTGGACGACACCCGCACCCTGGCCGCGGCCGGCGCCGAGATTCGCGCCTGGATCATGGCCACGCCGCTGACCGCCACACTGGAAAGCGCGATCCGCGCGGCTTACCGCAAGCTCTCGGCCGACAGCGGACAGAAGGCGGCCGCGGTGGCGGTGCGCTCCTCGGCCACCGCCGAGGATCTGCCGGACGCGTCGTTCGCGGGCCAGCAGGAGACCTTTCTCAACGTGGTCGGCGAAGACACCGTGGTCGAGAAGGTGCACGAGGTGTTCGCCTCGCTGTTCAACGACCGCGCGATTTCCTACCGCACGCATCACGGCTTCGATCACAACAAGGTGCACTTGTCGGCCGGCGTGCAGTTGATGGTGCGCTCGGACCTCGCCACCTCGGGGGTGATGTTCACCCTCGATACCGAATCCGGGTTTCGCGATGTGGTGCTGATCACCGCCAGTTATGGTCTTGGTGAAATGGTGGTGCAAGGCGCGGTCAATCCGGACGAGTACTACCTGTACAAACCCAACCTGCGCGCCGCCCGCCCGGCCCTGCTGCGCCGCCAGTTGGGCAGCAAGCAGCAGCGCATGGTGTTCTCGTCCACGCCAAGTGAGCGCGTGCGCATCGAGGAAACGCCCGCGGCCGAGCGCCCGCGCTTCTGCATGAGCCGCGAGGATCTGGCCGAATTGGGCCGCCTGGCGCTGGCCATCGAAGAGCACTACGGGCGCCCAATGGACATCGAGTGGGGCAAGGACGGCAACACCGGCCGCATCTACATCCTGCAGGCGCGCCCGGAAACCGTGCGCTCACGCAGCACCAAGATCGAGCGTTTCCATCTGGGCCAGCGCGGCGCGGTGCTGGTCGAAGGCCGCGCCATCGGCCACAGGATCGGCGCGGGCACCGCGCGCATCATTGTCTCAGTGGCCGATATCCACAAAGTGCAGCCCGGTGACGTGCTGGTCACCGACATGACCGACCCCGACTGGGAGCCGATCATGAAAAAAGCCTCAGCCATCGTCACCAACCGCGGCGGCCGCACCTGCCACGCTGCGATCATCGCGCGCGAACTGGGTATCCCCGCCGTGGTCGGCTGCGGCGACGCCACGCGCCGCGTGCAGGACGGCAGCGCGACTACCGTGTCCTGCGCCGAGGGCGATACCGGCTTCATCTACGCCGGCATCCTGCCCTTTGAACGCAGCGAAACCGACCTTGGCGCGATGCCACCGGCGCCACTGAAGATCATGATGAACGTGGCCAGCCCCGAGCGCGCCTTCGACTTCGCCATGCTGCCGCACGCCGGCGTGGGTCTGGCGCGGCTGGAGATGATCATCGCCAGCCATATCGGTGTGCACCCCAAGGCGCTGCTGGAATACGCCCGCCAGGACGCCGAAACCAGGGCAAAGATCGACTCACGCATGGCCGGCTATGACAGCCCGGTGGATTTCTACGTCGAGCGCCTGGCCGAGGGCATCGCCACCATCACCGCGGCTTTCGCACCGCACCCGGTGATCGTGCGCCTGAGCGATTTCAAGTCCAACGAATACGCCAACCTGATCGGCGGCGGCGCCTACGAACCGCACGAAGAAAACCCGATGATCGGCTTCCGCGGCGCCAGCCGCTATGTCGATGCCAGCTTCCGCGCATCCTTCGCGCTGGAATGCCGTGCCATGCGCAAGGTGCGCGAGGAGATGGGGCTGCACAACGCCTGGGTGATGATCCCGTTCGTGCGCACGCTGGAGGAAGGCCGCAAGGTGATCGAGGTGCTGGCCGAGAACGGCCTCGAACGCGGCAAGCACGGGCTCAAGATCATCATGATGTGCGAGGTACCCTCGAACGCGCTGCTGGCCGATGAGTTTCTGGAAATCTTCGACGGTTTCTCGATCGGCTCGAACGACCTCACCCAGCTCACGCTGGGGCTGGATCGCGACTCGGCCATCGTTGCCCACCTGTTCGACGAGCGCAACGCGGCGGTGAAGAAGCTGCTGGCGATGGCGATCGGCACCGCGCGCGCCAAGGGCAAGTACGTCGGCATCTGCGGCCAGGGGCCGTCCGATCACCCCGACCTCGCCGATTGGCTGATGGATCAGGGCATCGAGTCGATGTCGCTGAACCCGGACACCGTGGTCGACACCTGGCTGCGGCTGGCCAAGCGCAAGCACTGAGCGCATGCGCGCCCGGCAAGTCCCGGGCGTGGCGCGCTCAGACGCTGGGCGCGCGCGCGGCGTCCACGCTGTAGACGTACACGGTGGCCGGCGGCATGTTGCGCCAGGCAAAACCGGCGCGGCGCGCGCGCAACCCCAGCCGCGCCGCCAACACGCGCGGCACCGGGCTGAGCGGGCCATAGGTGAACTGGATCAGGCGCCCCTGTGCGCCGAGCAGACGGCTGCTGGCCTCGATCACCCGCGTCACTGCCAGACGTGGCATCGACAGCAGGCCCAATCCGCTGACGATGGCATCGACCGATCCGGGCGCGATGCCACAGCGCGCGGCCAGATCCAGCACGCAGCAGGCATCCGCGCACTCGACGCGCACCTGCGGAAAACGCTGACGCAGGATGCCGTGCAAGCCGTGATTCAACTCGACCACGAGCAGGCGTTCGGGCATCACGCCCGCGGCCAGCAGCGCCTCGGTGAACACGCCGGTGCCGGCACCCAATTCGATGATCGGGCCACTACCCTGCGGCACCTGCGCCACCATCAGCCGCGCCAGTTGCGGGCCAGAGGGCGACATCGCCGCGGTGCGCAGCGGATCACTCAGCCATGCGCGCATGAACGCGCGCCAGTGCGCGGCGGAAATGGATTTGCTCGCAGGTGCGGCAGGGGATGGTGACATTAGGAATTTTTCCCGGTTGGGCACGGCTGCTTCGCGCCCTATCCTGCCTGCATTGTGTTCCGAAGGCGAGTCACATTCGTTTACAAATGAATGCATTGAACCGACAACTTGCTGGCCAGCACAAGGCGCACTATGCAGTACTGCTGCGCGGGGAGCGCGGCGCAACATCCGCGCACGCCGCGATCACCAGGGGTCAAGCATCATGAAGCACACGCGCACCGTCTGTCTGGGCTTGCTGCTCGCGCTGGTCGGCGCGGGCAGCGCCTTCGCCGCGAGCGCGCAGGACGCACCCACAGCGGCGGCGTCCGGCACCGCGGCCACGCCGCCGGCGATCATCCAGCCGCTCGCGAAATGCCTCGACCCGACCACGATCCAGCGCTGGGACAAGCTCGGCCCGCACCGCGTGGCGGTGACGACTCGCCATGACAGTCATTTCGCGCTTGAGTTCGCACCCGACTGCAGCGCCGATCGCAACAAGCCCAGCGCCTGGCAAATGTCCACGCAGGCGCCCGCGCGCCTGTGCGGCTATCCGGAAGAAACCGCGATCAGCAGCGCCGGCGACATGTGCGCGATCGCCAGCATCAGGCGCCTCGACAAATCGCAGTTCGAGGCCTTCGTCAAAGCCAGCGGCGGCTGAGTACCACAGAGCGGTCAGTGCAGCTTGATCTCGGGGTCCACCGTGCGCCGCAGACGATTGGCCAGGCCCAGCAGCAGCGTGTGCCACCAGCCGTACAAGGCGGCCTGGTGCAGCTTGTACAGCGAGACGTACATCAAGCGCGCGACGAAGCCTGAAATCCAGATATTGCCGGTGATCGCACCCATGAGATTGCCGACGGTGCTGTAGTGGCCCAGCGCCACCAGCGAGCCGTAGTCGCGGTAGCGGTACTCGCCGAGGTTGTTGTTGCCATGCAGTCGCCGCCGCACCGCGCGCGTGACGAAATTGGCCTGCTGATGCGCCGCCTGCGCGCGCGGCGGCACGCCTCGTCCCTGCGCATCGGGCGGAAACGCGGCGCAGTCGCCGAGCGCGAAAACATGGTCATCTCGCGTCGTCAGCAGATTGCGCCGCACGACGAGTTGGCGGATGCGGTTGAGTTCCAGACCGTCGCTGCGCAGCAGGCATTCCGGGCCGCGAATGCCGGCCGCCCACACCTTGATCTCGGCCTCGACGCGGCTGCCATCAGCCAGCAACAGGGCATCGGCATCGACGCCAATCACACGCTGCTCGACGCGCACGCTGATGCCAATGCGTTCCAGCTCGCGGGTGACGCTGGCGCTCATGCGCAGCGGCAGTCCCGGCAGGATGCGCGGCCCGGATTCGAGCACGCTGATGCGGATGCGCCGCTCGGGTTGCAAGGCCTCCAGTCCGTATTGGGCCAGCACACGGCTGACGCGGTGCAACTGCGCCGCCAGCTCCACGCCAGTGGCGCCGCCACCAACGATGGCGACACGGAACTCGGCGGCCGGATCAGTCACGGCGCGGCCGGCAAAGCGCAGCAACGCATCCAGCAGGCGGCGCTGAAAGCGCTTGGCCTCGTGCAAGGTATCCAGAAACCAGCAATGTTCGGCGACGCCGGGCACACCAAAATCGTTGGCCACGCTGCCTACCGCCAGCACCAGCGTGTCGTAAGCCACGCTGCGCCGCGCCAGGATTTCGTTGCCTTCGCGATCGATCACCGGAGCCAGCCATACATGGCGCTGGCTGCGGTCGATGCGCTCCATCGTGCCGAGGCGAAAATCGATGCCGTGGCGCGTGGCATGCACCATGTATTCGAGCGCGTGCTCGGCCGGGTCGAAACTGCCGGCGGCAACCTCGTGCAGCAGCGGCTTCCACAAGTGCGTGCGCTGCGCGTCGACCAAGGTCACTTGCAGGCGCTTGCGCAGACGCCGCGCGGACAGGCGGCTGGCCAGTTCCAGCCCGCCCGCGCCGCCGCCGACGATGACCAGACGATGCCGCTCGGCGGTCATGTGTCCCCCGATGCGCAGACCCGATGCCCGCGCGATGTCCGCATGCTAACCAATGCCGCATGGCACGTGCGCGCCGGGACAATCCGATGCAGTGGTTGGCCGACCTGCGCGAGCGCGGCGCTTGCGGCATTGGCGATGCTGCGGCAGTCTCGACGCATGCCGCAATGGGAAGCCCTGGGCGAAAGCGCCGTGCTGCTGCGCTGGGGCCACACGCTCGACGCGCCGATCAACGCCACGGTGCATGCCGCGGCGGCCGCGCTGCGCCGCGCATGCCTGCCCGGCGTCGAGGATATCGCCCCGGCCTACGCCAGCTTGCTGCTGCGTTTTGATCTCGATGCGTGGAGCGCGGGCGGCACACGCGATGCACTCGGCGCACTGCACGATGCCATCGAACCCCTGCTTGCCGCGCAGCCAGATGGCAACACCATGTCACCGCGCGAGCTGCGCGTGCCGGTCTGCTACGGCGGCGCGCACGGCCCCGATCTTGCCGACGTCGCGCGTCATGCCGGGCTCAGCGAGCACGCGCTGATCGCGCGCCACTGCGCGCCACTGTACCGGGTGGCCATGCTGGGCTTCGCGCCGGGCTTTCCGTATCTGCTCGGGCTCGATGCAACGCTGCACATGCCGCGCCGCGCGCAGCCGCGCGTCATCGTGCCCGCTGGCAGCGTGGCCATCGGCGGCGCGCAGACCGGCATTTATCCGAATACGCTGCCCGGCGGCTGGCATCTGCTCGGGCGCACGCCGTGGCGACTGTTCGATGCCACGCGCGAACCCGCGTGCCTGTTGCAGCCAGGCGATGGCGTGCGCTTCGTAGCCGTCACCGCGGATGAATTCGCGGCGCAGGAGCGTGCCGGCCCATGAGCATCGAAGTGCTGCGCCCCGGCATGCTGAGCACGGTGCAGGATCTTGGTCGCATCGGGCACGCCGCGCTGGGCGTCGGCCGCAGTGGCGCGCTGGACGCCGATGCGCTGCGTCTGGCCAACGCACTGCTCGGCAATACGGCCGCCGCGGCGGGACTGGAAATCACTCTGCAAGGTCCAACGCTGCGTTTCAACACGCGCGGCGCGTTCGCGCTATGCGGTGCGGACTTCATCACAAGCCTGGATGGCCAAACCGTCAGCGGCTGGTCGGCCATGGAGGCCGAAGCCGGCAGCGTGCTGGAGCTGGGCCACGCACGCTGCGGCTGCCGCGCATGGCTGGCGCTTGCTGGAGGCATTGATTTACCGACCGTGCTCGGCAGCCGCAGCACCGATCTCAATGCCGGTCTTGGACCGCTGCCACAAGCGCTGCGCCGCGGCGACATGCTGACGCTAGGTGCTCAGGCATCGACGTCGCGTGTGCCATCGACACGCTGGTCGCTGGATCCGCGTCCATGGTTTGCGCTTGCCGAACACGCACCGTTGCGCCTGCTTCCGGGCCGCGATTATGCGCATCTCGATCAGTCCTCGGTGACCGCACTGTGCAATGTGGAATTCCGCGTGGCAGCCGCCAGTAACAGGGTTGGCGTGCGCCTCAATGGCGCAACGCTACGGCTGACGCATGCACTGGAATGTGTGTCCGAGGGCTGCGTGCCCGGTGTGGTGCAGTTGCCACCAAGCGGCCAGCCGATCGTGCTGCTGGGCGAGCATCCGGTCAGCGGCGGCTATCCGCGCATCGCGCAGATTGCCGCGGTGGATCTGCCGCGTCTGGCGCAGGCGCGCCCGGGCAGTGCGCTACGCTTCACGCTGATCGATCCGGATACGGCCGCGCGGGCGCTGCTGGCGCGGCAACACGCGCGCGCCGATCTGGAATTCCGCATTCGTTCGAGACTGGCGCAGGCATGAAACGCATCGATCTCAACTGTGACATGGGCGAATCCTTCGGCGCATGGAGCATGGGCCAGGATGCACGGGTGATGCCGTGGATCAGCTCGGCCAACATCGCCTGCGGCATGCACGCCGGCGATCCGACGACGATGCAGCGCACCGTGGCGTTGGCCGTGCAGCATGGCGTGGCCATCGGCGCGCATGTATCACTGCCCGATCTGCAGGGCTTCGGGCGCCGCGCCATGGCCATCAGCGCCGCCGATCTGCATGCGCTGGTGCTGTATCAGATCGGCGCGTTGGCGGGCTTCGCGCGTGCGGCAGGCACGCGCCTGCGCCACGTCAAGGCGCATGGTGCGCTGTATCACCAGACCGCCAGCGATGCCGCGCTGGCGCAGGCATTCGCGCAAGCCGTACGCGACTTCGATGTGCAACTCGCTGTGGTCGCGCAACACGGCAGCGCCGTGCTCGATGCCACGCAAGCGTTGGGTTTGCGCGGGCTGCGCGAAGCATTCGCTGATCGCGGCTACGGCGGCGATGGCAAGCTTTTGCCGCGCGGCGCGACAGGCGCACTGCTGGACACCGCGCAAGCCGCCGCGCAGGCGCTGGGCATCGCCGCGCAGGGCGTAGTGGTGACGCACGGCGGCGCACGCCTGACCATCGTCGCCGACACGCTGTGCATGCACGGCGATCGCGATGATGCCGCAGCGCTGGCGCAAACGTTGCACAGCGCGCTGGCGACCGCGAACATCAGCGTGCAGGCAGAGACGCTATGAACATGTGGCCGCTGCTGGGCGTGGCGCTGGTGGTGCTGGGCTTCGCGCGGCGCTGGAATCCGGTGCTGGTGGTGGTCAGCGCCGGCGTGCTCAGCGGGCTGCTGGCGGGCTATTCGTTCGCGCAGATTCTGGCGCTGCTGGGCAACAGTTTCGTATCCAACCGCGCGCTGCTGCTGTACGTGTTGACCCTGCCGGCGATCGGCCTGCTCGAACGCGCCGGGCTGCGCGAGCACGCGCAGCGCTGGATCGAGCGTATGCACGGACTCACCTTGTCGCGGCTGCTGATCGGTTATCTCGGGCTGCGTCAGATCCTGTCGATGCTGGGCCTGACCAACGTCGCCGGTCAGGCGCAAACTGTGCGCCCGCTGCTGGCACCGATGGCGGAGGCCGCGGCCATGCGCGAGTCACCTGGCGCCGATGCAGCGACTGCTGCGCAAATCCGCGAGGAGGCGCGTGCGCTCGCCGCAGCCACCGACAACATCGGCTTGTTCTTTGGCGAGGATGTGTTCATCGCGCTTGGCGCGGTGCTGCTGATCCAGGGGTTTTACGTCAGTCAAGGCATCGACTTGCAGCCGCTACATATCGCGCTGTGGGCCTTGCCGACGGCGATCGCAGCTTTTGTCATCCACGCCGTGCGCGTGCGCCTCGTCACGCGCGCCATGGCGCGCCGCGCACGTGCCGCCCAGACCGGCGACGACCATGCTGCACCTTGAATCGGCTTACGCAGCGCTGGCGCTGCTGCTGATCGGCACCGCGTGGCTGAATCTGCGTCAGCGTCACTGGGCGCAGGCTGCGTTCTGGGCGGTGCTCGCGACCTTGTTCGCCAGCGGCAACTGGGTGTTGCGCGCGCAGCAGGCGGGCGATGCGCGGCCCGCGCAAATCGCCGGCATCGGCGTGCTGGCACTGGCGCTGCTCGCCCCGGTGATGCGCCGCGTCGATGCGGGCGAGGCGCCACCGCGGCTGCGCCAACTGCGCGCCGGCGTGCTCGGCCATTGGCTGTTCATGCCGGCGCTGCTGATTCCGGGCGTCACCCTGCTGATCGCGCTGTTTGGCGCCGATGTGCACTGGCGCGGCACGCCGCTGTTCGTCGCCTCGCAGCAAACCCTGATGGGACTCAGCGTGGCGTCGCTGATCGCGTTGCTGGCGGCATGGCGGCTGACACGTGCGCCCGCAGGCGCGGTACTGCATGAAAGCCGGCGCCTGATCGACACTCTGGGCTGGGCAGCGCTGCTGCCGCTGGTGCTGGCCGCGCTGGGCGGCGTGTTCGAGGCTGCGGGCGTCGGGCGCGTGCTGGCCACATTGATGGGCGATGTCATTCCCACCGCCAGCTTCGCCGCGTGCATCCTGGCCTACGGGCTGGGCATGGTGGTATTCACGGTGATCATGGGCAATGCCTTTGCCGCGTTTCCGGTGCTGACCGCGGGCGTGGGACTGCCGTTGCTGGTGCGCCTGCACGGCGCTGATCCGGCCGTGGTCGGATCACTGGGCATGCTGTGCGGCTATTGCGGCACCTTGCTCACACCGATGGCAGCCAACTTCAATATCGTGCCGGTAGCGCTGCTGGAGCTGAAAAATCCGTGGTCGGTCATTCGTGCGCAATGGCCCACGGCACTGCCACTGCTGGTTTTCAATTTGTTCGCGCTGTACCTGCTGGCGATGCGCTGAGTCGCATTCACGCCAGCAGCCGGCGCTACCATGCGCCATGACCCAGGCACGCCGTACCGCGATGGCCCATGCCCAATCCACATCTCCGGTCTTGCTGACCGGCTTCGATCCCTTCGGCGACGAGACCATCAATCCATCCTGGGAGGCAGCGCGCGCGCTGCACGGCGCGCGTATCGCCGGGCATCGCGTGATCGCGCGGCAATTGCCGACCTCGTTCGCGCGCGCGCCACGCGTGTTGCGCGCCGCGCTGCGCGAACTCAATCCTGTCTCCGTGATTTGCGTGGGCCAGGCCGGCGGCCGCGCGCAAATTTCCCTGGAGCGCGTGGCCATCAACGTCTGCGCAGCACGCATACCTGACAACGATGGTGCGCAGCCGCACGAGCAACCCGTGATCGCGGGCGGTCCGGATGCCCACTTCAGTTGCCTGCCGCTGCAAGCCTGTCTGTCCGCGCTGCACGCCGCCGCAATCCCCGCCGAGATATCCAACAGCGCCGGCACCTACGTGTGTAACCAGGTGATGTACGTGTTGCTGCATGCGCTGCGCGCGCGCCGCGCGATACATGCGGGCTTCGTGCATATCCCCTTCGTTCCCGCGCAGGTGCTGGAGCACCGCGGCACACCCAGCATGGCGTTGGAGCACAGCGTGGCGGCGCTACGCGTGATCGTCGCCGCCACGCTCGATCCATCAGCCGTGCCGCGCAGCACGCACGTCTCGGGATGCGAGCACTGATGCTCATGGTGCTGTCGCGCCACTCGGCGCCCTTGTCTGAGTCCCGCCTGCCGTAAGCGCTGCACAGTGCCCACGCCTTGCGCAACGCGGATTCAGCGGCGCGACCAGCAGCATTGAATACCAAGGTACAGGCCGCCGCGATCGTGCCGCGCCAGCGCCGCAACACGCACGTCACGTCAGACTTCGGCGGGCAAGGCCGCGCGAAAATCCGCGGGTGGCAACTGTCCGGAACAGGATGGCGCATGGAACCTGACGATAAAAAACTCACAGGTGGGCCGCGCCGGTGCCTGCCAAGTTGAAACCACGCACCAGCCCGTCAGGTTTCGAGCAAAAGCTTGGCCGCCGCTGTCACGGCAGTCAGTGCTGGCCTTGCCCTAGCCTCTCATTCGGAACTATTGGACTTGCTGCTCTTGACCGTGACTGCGATCGCCGCCGCCTCATCGTCGGGCTGCGTCAAAAGGATAATCCCCATCTCCTTCATCTCCCTGCCACGAGGCAAGACGATGATCTTCTTGATCCGGTCACCCGCGATGCCAAAGCGCTTGAAGTTGGCAGGCAGCCACTGCTTCAACCTCGCTGCGTCGGCGGGACCCATCTTGTCCAACTCCGCAAGCATCGCCTGCACTTGAATCGGGCTCGCGAGTTCGCTGGGATAGGTCAGTCGATAGATGTTGCTCTTGGAGAGATTGAGGTTTGACGTAGCCCCCGCGATCGCTGCGAAAAGCAGGGACGCGACCACACACAATGTATATCGTGCTTTCATTTCGAGTTCCTCATTCCGCCGGCACATGTCGGCAAACGCTTCGGTTCAGCGGCGGCGCGGAGCGCCGCGCATATCGTGTCGTGCCGGACGGTCTGAATGGGACGTCCTGCTCTGCCTTGAGCCCGGGATCGCGCCGCGGATCGCCCAAAAGACGACCCGCTGCGCTTTGGCGGGCCTGGTCACACGCGAATGATGTCGCGCTTGAGCGAATAGAGGATGCCGATCACATCGTTCCGGGTATCCGTATCCAGTCCGTGTTTTTCCATCGCCCCGACGATGTCGTCCATCACCGCCAGGTATTCCTGTTCGCTGATATTCATGCCTTTGTGGGCCGCGAGCATGTCCTTGCCTGTGTAGGCCTCAGGCCCACCCGTGCCGGCGCCAAAGAATTCACGCGCCATGCGCTTGGCATGCTGCATATCCTTGATGCTTTCGAAGCGGGTTTTGACGACGGGATTGACCAGATGCGCGGCGATCACGTCGTCGACGAGAGCGGCGATGCCGGGCGCGCCGCCCAGGCGTTTATAGAGTGTCGTGGTCATGATGCCCTCCACCTTGTTGAAGTGAAACCGAACGGCAGTATTAGGCGAATTTCACGTCCACTTCTTGCCGAGTTCTTCTAAGCCAGCTTTTTGCAAATCCTCTGGACTCACCACGTGTGGGTTTGGCTGTTCCGATTGCAGAGCACGCGCGTTCAAGCACGTCACAGCGTGAACGGCAGCTTGGCGGTGATGCTGAAATCGGGCGCATCCGGTGTCAGGCCGATGCCGAGATTGCCGACGAAGGTCATGCGCTCGCTCAGCGCGTAGGTCATGCCGATGCCCAGCGTGGCGGCGTTACCGTCGCTGCCGACGATGCCCGCCCACACGCCTGTGGCGTCTGGGCGAATCCTGGCGTTGCCGTTGAGGCGTTGCGCCAGGCTCATGCTCAGACTCATGCGTTCGTTCAGGGCGAAGGCAACGCCCACACCGTAGTTGAACGCGTTACCCAGATTCACCGAGCCCGGGCTGACCGTATCCGGGCTGGTGTCCAGGTCGGTGAAATGCTTGCTGAAAGTATGCGTCACACCGGCGTTGACGAACAGGATCGCGGGGTCGACGGTTTTCAGCATCGAAGCGCCAAAGTTGACGCTCCACACGCCCTGTCCGGTGGGTTGTTTGGTCGGCACCGCAAAGCGGATAAAGTTGTCGTTGCTGCGCTCAAGCACGTTCCACGAGATGCCGTAGGGCGCCTGCCCGGTGGGAATACCGACGCTGGTGTAGAGCGCGATTTCCGGCCGCGTGGGAGTTTCTGGAAACAGGCGATAACTGGCGCCAGCAGTGACATCGCCGATGGCCACATCGCCACCTACGCTGGCCTCGGCCACCGCAGCTGCGGAACCACCCGCGCCACCCTTCTGGTACGTGGTCCAGCGCTGTACGAAGGGAACTTCAATGCTGGCGGAAAGATCGCGTGTGATGCCTTTGCGCGCGGCGAAGGTATAGGTGAAGGTGTCGGATGCGACATCCTCGACCGCGATGCTGCCCAGGAAGATCGCATCCAGGGCAAGAAAGCCGTTGAGCGTGAGCTGTTTGCGGTCGTAGCGCGCGTAGTTGAGGCCGACTTCGAGCGTCAGTGGCTGGTTGAACAGCACATGCTGCTGCTGCAACACATCTTCAACGCTGCGCGAGGTGGGCTCTTGGCGCATGCCACCCTCGCTACTGACCAGCGCCTCGCCACCGCCGGATCGTGGCGTGGCCGACTGCGTGTTCGCGCCAGCCGCCAGCGTCGTGGCCGCCCCACCCTGGGCCGATGCGCCGCCACCCTGCTGAATGGCCTGCACCCGTGCCACGCCTTCTTGCGCCTGCACGCGCGCGGTCAGCGCCTGCAGGCGGATCTCCAGCTCACGCAACTTGCGCACTTCATCGGCGTAGCGCGATTTGAGCGTCTGCATCTCGCGGGTGATCGCCTGCATGTCCTGGGTGTTTTCAGCGGCGGCGCCTCCGGTTTGCTGCGTCTGCTGCGCCAGCGCTGGCGCGCTGGCAGCTAGTGCTGCTGCGACCAGTGCCAACAGCGCACCCGTGTTTATCTTGCGCATGATCATCGTCGTCCCCTGTAGTGTGTTGCTCGCGTGAGCGTTGAGGACTCAGTGCCCACCAATGCCCCTCAATTGCCCCAACGCCTGCGCCACGCTCTGTTGCAGCAACAGGCTTGAAGCCTGGGTCGGCTGCACCAGGGTGATGCGCAATTGGTTGGACACGTCGTTCCCGTCGCCGAGCAGGCTGACGGTTTGCAGCACCGCGCCGTTGCCGGAGGCATCGCCGCGGATCATCTGGCGCAGACTGCCCTGGCCATCGATACCCAGCGTCACCGCCACGGTGTCCGCTTGCAGCGCCGCGCTGGCGTTGGCACCGCCCGCGCTCAGTGCCGTGTTGGCGCCGACGCTGTTGCCTGCACCCGCAGGCATGGTGCTGGTCAGGTGCAGCTCGGTGCTGTTGCCGGCGCTGTTGAAATCACCGGCGATCTGGATGCCTTGCGCGATGCCGCTGACGTTATCCATGCCACTGGCATTGATCGTCCGATGACTGGTGTCGACCAGCACACCGCCACCGCTGCCCTGCACGATGCTGACGGTCGGCACGAAACTGATCTGCGGCGTGCCCGTGGAGAAATCGAAACTGAGCAGCGCACTACCGCTGAGCACGCGGCCATCCGAACTGTGCCAGGTGGACAACATCTCGACGCCGAAATAAAGCACCTGCCCGGCGCCGGTGATGAAGCGCCCGCGCATGGCGTCAAGTGCAGGGTCGGACACGGGCTGGATATCATGCGTGGCCGCGGGCACGTGCTCACCCAGCAAGCCGTCATCGGCTGCTGCGAGCAAGGGCAAGGCCAAGGCCGTGGCAAGAGTCAGTGCAATCAATGCTGGAACGCTGCGCATGGTGCATCTCCAAGTTGTGCCACGTCGACTCCGCCGAACGCTGCGATCGCTGTCGCGCACTCAGAACAGGTCGGCTTTGGTGAAACCGAAATCGATCAACTCGGCATCGGTGATAGGACTTTGGCGCGTGCCCAGCAGCGTGCGCGCGCTGGGTCCACCCTTGGCGTCCAGAAGCACCGAATTGCGATTGAAGCCCGAGCCAATCACCACGAACACCGCCTTGGAAGGCCAGGCGGCCATGAAATCGTTGAAAGCGAGCGTCTTGTTGCCTAGCGCGGGATCGGCGAGATAAACGCGATCACTGGCGATGCGCTTGAGCACCACGAAGTGCTTGTAACCCTTGGTATCCAGCAGCACGATGCCGGGCACGCGCAGACTGCGCAGGCGTTGCTCGGACACCTTGTAACCACGGCCGCGCATGCCGAGGCCTTCGACGTATTGCTTGATATCCAGCAGCGAGAAGCCTTGCTTCTCGACCTTGTCTGGATCGGCCTTGGCCAGCATGCCAGCCATCACCGTCCATTCGTCCACTTCGATGTCATAGGCGTACTTCAGCAAGGTGGCCAGCGCCGCCGCTCCACAACTGAAATCAGTAGCCTGCGGCACGATGCCGGTGAAGCGAGCCTCGCGTAGGCTGGTGACCTTGGCGCGATAAACCTCGCCGGTGGGCTGCACATTGCCGAAACGAATATCGGCCGCGCGCGCGGCATGGGTTGACCCCAGCGCCAGCGTGAAGGCAAGCAGGATGACGAACGGAATTTTGGCGTCCATGGCAGGCTCGATACGCTGGATTCGATCGGAAGGCGGGGCAGCGAACTGCCCCGCCAGATGCACTGATCGATCAGCGATTACTCAACCCCACCACTGCTGCCGCCGCCCGAAGAAGCCTGGGTGACCGCAAGCGCCAGCGAGTTGGCCTGCTGGTTGCCCGTGCCCGAGGCGATGTTGACGCCGATGTTGCCCTGCGCGTTCTGCAGCGCCGAGCCGTTCAGCGACGCGGAGTTGCTGGACATCACCGCCACGTAGCTGTAGTCGACGACGTAGCCGGACAACTGCGCGCTCATCTCTTCCAGGCTGATCTCATCGTTGTTGTTCATGACCAGCGAGCCGCCATCGTTGCTGGGGTCCATCGGGTCGTTGCCCGGAGTACGCACGATCGGGTTGTCGTTGATGTCGGTACCCTGCGTGTGCGTATCCCAGTCGGTGTGGCCCAGCCACGGGCCATTGGTCGGATGCGCCGACGTCGGCGTTTCGCCCGGCGCCTTGCCCCAGTTGTCGGGATACATGTTGTAGCGCTGGTCCGAGGTACCGACGGAGCTGCCAAGCACCTGGCCTTCTGCACCGCTGCCGAAAACCGTGCCGGTCAAGTTGATGGTGATCAGGTCCACGAACTGCTGCGTGTAACCTTCGTTGAGCGTGTAGTTGCCGCCTGAATCCTGCTTGCTGTTGACCGAGGCCGTGGCCATGCTGTTGGTGCCGGTCGATGCCACCAGGTTGTTCTGCTGCTGGTTGTTGTTGCCAGCGGCAATGTTGACGCCGATGTTGCCCGTCGCATTCTGCAGCGCGTTGCCGCCGAGGTTGGCCGTGTTGGTCTGGCCATAGTTGCCGGTGGTGTTGGCGGCGTTGACCTGCTCGACGAAGATTTCGGAATCGGCCATGGTGAAGGCGAACGAAGCATCCGCCGCCGCCAGCGCCGCGGCGTTGTGTTGCTGGTTGTTGTCGCCCGCCGCCACATTCAGGCCGATGTTGCCCTGTGCATTCTGGGCCGCGTCATCAGCGATCGATGCATCGTTGGCAAGCAGATAGTTCTCGCCATTGTTGCCGACGTTGTGCTGGCGATTATCGACCACGGCGATGGCCGCCGAGTCGGTGTTGATGGCGCCGCTGATGGTCGGATTGCCGGTGATGCTGACGTCGGTCAGCAGGCTCAGATCCTTGTTCATGCGCACGCGGCGGATCGAGGTGTCGCTGTTGACGTCGACGTTCTTGTTGTACACCACATCGCTGTAGATGTAGCTGACCGAGTTCAGCAGGTAATTGCGGATCCAGTCCTGCTGGTCGAGGGTGTAGTTCACCGTCGTGTTGACGGTGCAGGTGCCACCGCAACTGGGGCCTTCCTGCGCGAACGCCGCAGGCGCAATGGTGCCGGTCGCGGCCAATACGGCCAGAGCCAGCAGGTTCTTCTTGAGGTTACGCATGATGCATCTCCTGTCGTTGGAATGATTTCAAGTTTTCAACGGGGTGGCAGATCGATGGTGATGAGCAGGCGGTTGCCCGCGGTGTTGCCCATTCCTGCGATCTGATTGAGTTGCACCACCCCCTCCGCCCCACGCAACGCCGTACCCGCAACGGACGCCGAGCGTGGCGAGGAGGATGGATTGGCTTGCGAACGGCCCCCCGCGGCACCGTTCGTTTGCGTGCCGAGGTCAGCCAGCCATGCGCTGGAGGTCTGTTCCTCGATACCTTGTTGCGCCAGCGATGCCGCGACCGCGATGGCGTTGGCCTCGCGATTGCCGACACCGCTGGCCTGGTTGATGGAGATCAGTCCGCGCGCGCCGGACAGCGCGTTGCCGCTGATGTCGGCGACCATCGCGTCGGGCACGCTGGCACTCAGCGCAGTGATGCGCTGGTGTTGTTCGATCTGGACATTGGCGAGCGACCCGATGGCCAGCGCCCTCGCGTTGGATTGCAGGTTGCTGTCGCCGGCAGCGAGATTCACTGCGATCGCGCCACTGGCGCCGGCCAGCGCGTTACCGCTGATGCTGCTGGTGGTGAGATAGCGCAGCATCTCGACGTAACCGTCCTGCGCCTTGGCCGAGCAGGAGCCCAGCATCACTAACGCAAATGCAAGCAGGCGGATCATCAACCGCCTTCCTTGATCAGCCCGGCGCCCTGCAAGGCGCCGGTGATCTGGTTGCCGACATTGCGCGTGGTGCCACCCACGCTGCCGAGCACGCCGCCCGGTCCGCCTGTATTGATCGTCGGCACGCGGCTACTGGCGGAGCCGTTCTGCAGCAGGCCCGCACCTTGCAGCGCGCCGCCGACTGCGTTTTCGACCACGGTGCCCGAGGCTGCGCCGCTGATCGCGGAAAACGCGGCATCGTCCAACTCAAGGTTGCCGAGCATGTCGTGCATCTCGGGGCGCACGCTGGGATCAATGATGGTGGCTAGCCCCGGGGGCTGCGTGCGTGTCGCATGACGATCGGGCACGGCGCGCACCAGCACGAACTCGCCGGGCTTGGTGTTGACACCACGCCGGGCGCCTGCTGCTTCCACCGGGAGCGCCAACACGCTCAGTACCAGCAGTAGCGCGAGCAACAACACCGAACTGATGAATACACGCGGGAACTTGAGCACGGAACATCTCCTTCTGCCCATGCCTCAAAGCAAGCTTGATGCCAACCCATTCGCCCCATATCGATCAGCTACTTGCGTGGACTATGCGGGCGGCACCTGCGGCAAGTGTCTCGGCCGTGATACGCCTGCCGAGCGCTTGCAGTGAGGTATCGGCCTGCCTGCTTGTGGCCGTCCTCAAACTGGCTGTTGCAGCCATGAAACAGGCATCTCGCGAAATCATTACAACGCGTCTGGCGCCGGCGCCAAACCTTGCGTGGCGCTGGTGCAGCGTCGGGACTCGGAGAAATGGATACGCGGAGTGTTCACGAGCGGCACCCACTGCGCTGAAGCAACGGAGCGCAAAGCGCGGATCGGCCGATGATGCTCGCGATAACAGCGCAATCGGCACCAATGAAACTGCGCCGCGATGCGCGGCGCCGAACCAGCATTCAGCTTCTCAGGCAGCGCTGCCGAGGGACACCTGCAGCTTCTTGCATAGCCGATACAGGGTGACGCGAGATATGCCGAGACGCCGCGCGCACTCGCTCATGTTATGGCGCGTTTCGCGCAGAGTCTGCTGGATCAGCTCGCGCTCGGCCTGCTCGCGGGCATGCTCCAGCGAGGGCGCACAGCGGCTTTCCGCCGGATCGCTTTCCAGTTCAAGATCCTGCGCGCGGATCAATCCACCATCGCACAGCACGGCCGCACGGCGCACGCGGTTCATCAGCTCGCGCACGTTGCCCGGCCATGGATGCAGGCTGATGGCGTCGAGCGCCTCGCGGCTGTAGCCGCGCGCACGCACACCATGTTCGCGCGCGAAGCGTTCGAGGAAATAGCGTGCCAGGATCTCCGCATCCTGCCCGCGTTCGCGCAACGGTGGCATGCGCAGGCGCAGCACGTTGAGGCGATAGTAGAGATCGGCGCGGAACTGGCCCTCGGCTACGGCGCGCTCCAGATCGACATGCGTGGCGGCGATGACGCGCACATCCAGGCGCAGATGTTCATTGCCGCCGATGCGCTCGATGGTGCCTTCCTGCAGGAAACGCAGCAGATTGACTTGCGCATCCAGCGGCAAATCGCCGATCTCATCAAGGAATACCGTGCCCTGCTGGGCCGACTCCAGCTTGCCGATCTTGCGCGCGTTGGCGCCGGTGAAGGCGCCGCGCTCGTGACCGAACAACTCCGACTGCACCAGCTTTTCCGGCAGCGCGCCGCAGTTGATCGCGACAAACGGGCCGCGCGCACGTGCCGACAATCGATGCAGGTTGCGCGCCGCAACTTCCTTGCCGGTGCCCGACTCGCCCGTGACAAGCACCGGCACGTTGACCGCCGCCAGCTTGCGCACCTGGCTGTGCAATTCCACCAGCGCGGCACTGGCGCCAACCATGCCTTCCAGCCCCAGCGCGGCCTGTTGCTCGGCACTGGCGGCTTGCGGCCCCAGTTTGGCCATGCCCCAGGCATGCCCGAGTGCAGCCAATAGCCGGTTGATGTCCACCGGCTGCGTGCAGAAATCGAAGAAGCTGCCGTAGATGACCTCGCATACGTGCTTGTCGGTCAGCGCGTGTTCGCTGACGTGTGCCAGCCACTCGGTGGAGGGATGCGAGGCGATCAGGCGCTCCACCCGGCGCAGCATCGGCGCTTGCCCGGCGCCCAAATCGAGCAACGCTACATGCGCGTCGTGGCGCCGCAGCGCCTCGGGCACATGTTCGAGTTGCTCGACCTCGACGCGCCTCCAGCCGGCATCGCGCAAGGCCCTGTCCACAGATGGCGCGAAGGCGCCGTAATGCACGAAATCGCGTGCGACCGGATGCACCGAAGCCATTAGCGAGTCTCCCCAGACGCCCATCGTCCTCGAGCCAGCAGCGCGCATGTGTGCTGCTGGCGGACAGCAACCCTAATCCTGAACCAAGAACATTACAATCCGTAATGTTAGCGCCGCGCCGCCTGCTGGCCTGCCATTCAGCTACTGGCCACGCCGCTGGGCGCTGCATCCATCCGGATGATCTGCGGCGTGGCTCGACTGCCGCGATGCGTCACTTACGTTTTCGCAATACTTCGACAATGATTCCTCAACCTGACGATACTTCGCCATGGCCATTGATGGGGGCGTGGCCGCAACGCACCGCCAGATGCGGATTCCAGCGCGCATCTGCACGCCGGCACCACGACGATGCGCGGACACATGCACAGTCATCCCCTCTCGATCGAAAGGGGTATCCAATGAAAACACTGGTGTCCGCAGCGCTGATTTTGTGCTTGAGCGCACCTGATTACCCAGCTAAGCCATCCAGAGTTAGCAAGCGGTACGGCAGCGGCGGGGTGTGGGCGGCAGCATCGATGAGGCGCGGGATCAGCTCCTGCAGCTTGAAGCGGCGGTTGAAGCGGTCCCTTGGGGACTTCCGTGGGTCGTAGCAGAACTCGGAGAGATAGCGTTGCAGGTACTTGGGCTTCAGCGCGTGGTAGGTGCCGTGCAGGGCGTTCTTGACGTTGCCGAGCACGGTGTTGACCCATTGGAACATCGGGTGCGCCACGCTGGCGGGACCGCCGCCAGTGACCAGCGGCACGTGGGTGCAGTCGGCGGCGGTGATGCCGGGGAAGCAGTTCAGCCCATCCGAAACGACGGCCGTGCCCGGCGCCAGGTGGCGCTGCGCCCACTGCGCCAATGCGGTCTTGCGGAAGCCCGGCACCACGTCCATGCGCATCGCCATGGGAAAGCCTTCCGCAGTGATCTGCACGGCAGCCACGAACGGAGTCTTGCCCGGGCTACCGCGACCGGTCGAACCACCGTGGCGCTTACCGCCCCAGTAGGCATCGTCCAGCTGGACGATGCCGGCCAGCGGCTTGGTGTCATCGCGCTCGATCATGGTCTGCATCAGTTTGTGCTTGATCAGCCAGGCGGTGTTGGCGTTGACGCCCAGCTGCCGGCGCAAGCTCAAAGCCGAGATGCCATTCTTGTGCTGGGTCAGCAGGTAGATCGCCAGAAACCAGGTACGCAGCGGCAGGTGGGTGCGCGCGAACAGGGTGCCGGCGGTCAGCGAGGCCTGACGCTTGCAACGGTTGCACTGGAGCACCGGGCGGCCACGCAACCGGCAGTGGCCGGCATGGCCACAGTGTGGGCAACGGAATCCGCCGGGCCAGCGTCCCGAACAGGGATTGGCTTCGCGGCACATCCGCATCAGGGCATCGCGGCACTGGGCTTCGGTGCCGTAGCGTTCGAGGAAAGTGGGCAGGCTCATGCCGGGTTGAAACTGGATGGCATTCTTGGACATGGTGCAACCCTCGCTGGGTCAGGTGGTTGCACGCTATGCCCCGCGCGTATCAAAGGCAGCGACAAGTGGGTAATCAGGATAAACATAGTATTTCAATTGCCCAGATGCCTTTCGAGCCAAACTGACGCTTCTTGCTGAGCTTGAGCGATCTGGCCGGGTGTCATATTTGTCCCGAAACTTTGCATCATCTGCTTTCCATCCTTAGATCCTTCAGTACTCGCTATTGCCATCCATTTGTATGCTTCAACGTAACTGGTGGGTACACCTTGGCCAAGCCGGTACATGAAGCCAAGCCGCAGCTGTGCCACAATATCGTGTTGCTCTGCAGAAAGCCTCAACCATTTAGCGGCCTCTGTATAATTCTTTGGCATGCCTTGACCATTGTGATAGAGGAATCCAAGGATGTTTTGAGCCGGTGCATAGCCCTGTTTCGCAGCAAGCCGGAACCACATGATCGCTTCAGTGTAATTTTGGGGTACACCTTTGCCCTTGAGGTACATGCTGCCGAGATTGGTCTGTCCACCTGAATTGCCCTTCTGTGCAGAGAGCCGATACCATCGCAGGGCTTGAGTATTATTCTGCGGAACGCCCAGGCCGAGGTTATACATGTCGCCTAGGGCGCACTCCGCAGCAGCATTATTCTGATTGGCAGAAAGACGGAACCATTTCAATGCCTCAATGTAGTTCTTCGTGACGCCTTCACCTTTAACGTAGATGAGGCCAAGGTAGAACTGGGCGCTGTCGTTACCTCGTTCTGCATCGCGCTTGAATTCTGCAATCTGAGACGATAAGAAGTTGCCAGCCTTATGGCCTGCGAGATCTTCACCGGATGCATCAGGCTGTCCAACATACGCGATCATTAAAAGACATGAGAGACTAATCGTAAGGATTGTGCGCAAGGTGCTTCTCCCAACCAAATAGGGGACGGGGGTCGGATGCAATTAACCGACATTGGCGAACTCCCCGTGCATGGCGATGCGGCTGGCAGTGACGCTACATCTCCGTTCCAAATGGCGCAATGTCATAAGTCAGCGCCACCAAACCTCTGATCGTCCATCGTGCGCCTCACCGCCCGCGCGGTGCCGGCAGCAGCAGCAGGGTGTGCTGCGCGGGGCCGGGCCGCAGCGGCGTGGCTTGGCCCTTGGCCCAGGCTTGCCAGCCGGCGTCGTAGTAGGGCGACAGCGGGTTGTCGCTCTGCCCGCCGGGCATGTGCAGGTAACTTTCGGCGAGATGCCCGGGCATGATGCCAAAGCGCTCGGAGGCGCCGAAGGCCGGCGCCTGCACGCGCGGCATGTTGCTGTCGCCAGGCAGTTGCGTGCGCGGCTGATCGATCAGCCAGCGCAGCGGCGCGGGCAGCGCGGCGGACAGCGGGTGATCGATGCGCGTGGTGTTGCGCCGGCCCCAGGTTTGCGCGGCGATGCCGCCGGGCGCCTTGGCGAAATCATCGGCGACCTGCTGCGCGCAGTCGGCGAGCAGCGCGTTCCAGCTCGCGTAGCGGCGATCGAGCAGATACAGCGGGCGCTGCGTGACCAGCGTCCACATGGCGTATTCGCGGGTGTCGCCGCTGGGCCAGGCGAAGTGCGGGTAACGCGCCTTGACGCGCGCCACGAACGGCGCCAGCGTGGCTTCGATGACTTTCTCGCGGAACGCGTGCGCGGCGTGGTACGACACGCTGTCGGTGCTGGCGCGTCCGCTCCAGGCTTGCGTGGCGGCGGCCAGCGCGTGCAGCTCAGGCTGCTGCGGGTTCTGTGTGAGCGTGTCGCGCAGCAGGCGGTACCAGTGCCGCATGAACACCGCGCGATCATCGAGCTGGATGTCGAGCATGTCCTGCGCGGTGAAGCGCGGGCGTGCGTTCAAGTCATCGCGCAGTTGCTGCGCGCGCGCGCCCAGATCAAAGCCGCCGTCGCCTTCCAGCGCCAGCCAGGCGCCACCGACCACGCGGTTGTTGGCGGTCCACAGGCGGCCATCAGGTGGATCGACGATGCGCGGGTAGTCGGCCGGCGCCAGCCAGCCCATCCAGCCGACGCCGGGCTGCGAGAAATCCGCGGGCAGGTTCGGATCAAAACCCTGGCGCAGCGGAATGGCGTTGCCGGCGATGGTCCAGCCGATATGCCCCTGCGCGTCGCCGACGATGAAGTTCTGCGGCGGAATGCCCAGCGTCGGCGCGATCGCCAGCGCCTGCTGCACGCTGGTCGCGGTCTCCAGATGCAGCAAGTTGAGATTGACCGCGCGCGCGTGCAGCGCGATCCAGTCCATGGCCAGCGGTGTGCCGTGCGGGCCGTGCGCCACGATCGGGCCCCAGATCGTGTCGCGCACGGTCAGCGGCACCGGTCTGGCGCCGGCCACCTCGATCACTTCGTGGTGCACGCGCAGCGTGGCCCAGCCGCCCGGTACACGGTAGCGCAGCGGGTCGGCCGGATCGCGCAGCACGCGCACCCAGTCGCGCCACTTGCCGTAGCTGTCGGTGAATCCCCAGGCGATGTGGCCATTCGTACCGGCCACCAGCAGTGGCGCACCGGGCAGGGTGACGCCGTTGAGCGTGATCTCGCGCGCGCGATCGGCGGGGTCGGGATAGCGCAGCTCGGCGCGATACCAGATGTTGGGCACGCCCAGGCCCAGGTGCATGTCGTTGGCGACGATGGCCGCGCCGCTGGCGGTGAGCTTGCCGCTCACGGCGAAGCTGTTGCTGCCGATCACCGCGCGCTCGCGCAGCGCACTGGTCAGCGCCGCGGTGCTGATCGGCGCAACCGGCGGCGCCGTGCGCAGATCAAACACGCTGGCCGCGGGCATCGCTACTGGCGCGCTCGCCGCGCCCTGCAGCGGCGCCTCCCAGCGCGGATCGGGCGCGAGCAGGAAATCCACCAGCGGCTTGGGCAGCGTGGCGTACAAGCGCGCGCGCTGCGGCGTGTTGAACTCGGGCGTGATCAGGTCCAGGTACATCGCATCCACCACCAGGATGCTGTCCGCCGGTGTCCATGGCCGCGGCTTCTGCCGCAGCAGCAGGTATTCCCATGGGCGCACGTCCAGCGCAGCCAGACCGGCGTTGACACCGCGCGCGTAGGCATCGAGCAGGCCGCGCTGGTCCGCCGGCAGTTGCGCGACGATGCGCTGCGCCAGCGCGCGAAAGCGATACACGCGATTGGCTTCATCCACTTTCAGCGCCGCCGATCCGACCAGCGCGGACAACTCGCCGGCGGCGACGCGGCGCATCAAGTCCATCTCGAAGAAGCGCTCCTGGCCATGCACGAAACCCAGTGCGTAGGCCAGATCGGTGCGGTTGCGCGCGCTGATGCGCGCCACGCCCAGCGCATCGCGCGTAACCTGTACCGGCGCCGCCAGTCCGGCCAGCGTTTGCCGACCATCGAGGCGCGGACGGCTGCCGGCCAGCAGCAGCCACGCCGCGGCGAATGCCAGCAGCAGCAGCGCCAGCAGCGCGGCGGCACTCCAGCCCAGTCGCCGGCGCCAACGGGCGCGCGGTGCGGTGTTTGCCGTGTTGGCGCTCATGCGGAGTCCCCGTGCACTGCGCGCAAGTGTGTCATGCCCCTTGCGCCGGGCGTGGTTGCGCTGCAGCGATCGCGTTGGCGGGTGCGTGCGCGCGCAGCAGCTCTGTTGGTGAAAGATCATGCACTGGCGAGCGGCTTGGCAAGGTTCTCCTTTTCCGTGCCGCTGCCGCACCACGCCGCACATTCGTGATGGTTCTTGCGTGGAGCTTCGCAAGGTTCCCTTGCCAAGCCCAGCGCAAGAACGGTCGTTCACGTACAACGCAAGCCAGGCAGGTGCGAACCCTCACCCGGCGCTGCGCGCCACCCTCTCCCGAGGGGAGAGGGAGAAAAGAACAGGCGTACTCTCACCCGGCGCTGCGCGTCACCGTTCAGTCCGTCACGGCCTCGATGCGGTCCACACCGCGCAGTCCGCGCGGCAACAGGCCTCCGCGGCTGGCGTACGAACGTCAAAGGCAACAGCGCGCTCTCGATCTTCAATCCCCTTCGGCAGCGGCGGGGCTGCGCGGGACAAGCACGAAGTGTGAGCGCGTGGGACGCGCTCACGCGCCGCAGGCCATGGATGGCCATCGGCGCGCCCCGCGCAGGCACGCGGACCCGCGCAGCGGGCGCTGCCGTCGGGGTCGGCTTTCTTTGGTTCCTTTCTTTGCCGAGCACTGCGTCGCAGGAGCGGCGCGAACCGCGTAGCGGGCCCCGCAGGGGCGGAGGGCAGGATGCCCGAAGTAAAGAAAGGAACCCGCGCGGCGGCAGCCGCACGGAACGGGACAACCTTGCGCTGCCCGGTGCAAGAACGACTGCTCTTACGAAATTGCGATCAACTAGCGAGAATGATCAGGCTGTCATTTCCGCGCAGAGCCTGCTCCCTCCAGTTCTCGTCATCCCCGCGCAGGCGGGGATCCAGTGACTTCGCTGCACTATTTCACGTTCTGGATGACCCGCTCCGCGGTTGTAAAGCGATCCCCGCCTGCGCGGGGATGACGAGCTGTGGGAGCGCGGGAGTGACGAGCTGTGGGAGCGCGGGAGTGACGAGCTGTGGGAGCGCGGGAGTGACGAGCTGTGGGAGCGCGGGAGTGACGAGCTGTGGGAGCGCAGGAAT
>NZ_JBTSRB010000039.1:0-27716 GCF_054637675.1 Metallibacterium sp. | reverse complement strand
ACCTGATTCGCCCTGATCCTCAGCCATGAAAATTGCTCGCCATGCGCAAGGTCGGCTCGGGATGCGGCTTGCACAGCATCATGGCACGCGCCAGTCGCGGCAGCATCGCACGCAGGTCAAATCGGCGGTTGAAACGGTAGGCCGCTTCCGCCAGATACAGGCGCGCGTCCCGAAAAGGGACTTCCTGCGGTCGTACTTGCCGTGCCGGATCGCGTGGTCCCTTGGGGACTTCCGTTGGTCGTAGCTGCCGCTGATAGCGCGCTTGACGTTGCTCAGTAGCACGTTGACCCAGCGCGCGCCTTGCGCCTCGCAGGCGGCGCGACCGCCGCCGGTCTCCAGCACCGTGTGCGCGTGCCCGGTATCGGCGAAGCGGCGGAAGCAGAACAAGCCATCGCTGAAGACCTCGGCGTCCGGTGCCAGATGCCGCGCCTGCCAGTCCTTGATGCTTTCATCGTCGAAGCTGCGCACCGGTTCGATGACCGCGTAGGTCGGGTGCTCGAGCGCTGCGTCGGTCTGCACCGCGATCAGGAACGCCTGCTTGTTCTCCGAGCCACGCCCCGGCTTGCCACCGTTGCGCTCTCCGCCGAGGTACGCATCGTCGATCTGCACGAAGCCCGACAACTGGCGCGGTGCCTCGCGCGCGGCCATCGCTTGCATCACCTTGTGCTTGATGCGCCAGGCCGCCTTGTCCCTTGGGGACTTCCGTTGGTCGTAGTCGACGCCCAGGTGGCGCTTCAATTCCAGGGCCGCCATGTTGGTCCCTTGGGGACTTCCGTTGGTCGTCTTGGTCGCGGTCAACAGGTGGATGGCCAGCAGCCAAGTGCGCAGCGGCAGCTTGGTCGCTTCGAAGACGACCAACGGAAGTCCCCAAGGGATCGTGCCGCTCAGCAGCGTCGTCTGATGACGGCAGACGCGACACTGGTAGTACACCTGCCGGCCGCGGCGAAAGTGCGAACGCCGGCGATCCCCGCAGGCCGGGCAACGAAAGCCGTGCGGCCAGCGCGCCTTGTACAAGGCGCGGTAGGCTTTGGCTTCGGTGCCATAGCGCTGCATGAATTCGGCCATCGACAGGCCCTGCTGGAACTGGATCAGGTTGATCGACATGACGGTGCCCTCGGTGGAGAGGGCATCATCGTTACCCACCGCCGTCGCAAATCACGCGACGCCGGGCTGAGGATCAGGGCGAATCAGGTCAGCGGATGGCTCGACTCGATTGTAGCTCCTGATTCACCCTGATCCTCAGCCATGAAAGTTGCTCGCCATGCGCAGGGCCGGCTCGGGATGGGAATTGCACAGGATCTTCGCGCGGCCAGTCGCGGCGATGTCGCGCGCAGGTCGATTCGGCGGTTGAAGCGGTAGGCGGCTTCCGCTCGGCTTCATGGTGGAAGATCCGATGATGTCTGGATGGTCGAATTGATTGCTTGGTAAGGGCAATTATCGCAGAGTCTTGCTTTGCAATGGATTGACCGAGTTGACGTAGCTAAGAATTCCAGCCTTGGCAAATTCAGACATGGCCGTCTGGTAGCTCAGTCGAAGCGCTGCCATCCGCTTATCAGTGATATCGAGCGCGGCGTGCGAAACGCGAATATTGAAGGCCGTGACCTCCTCCGCTGGTCCCTCCCTCTTTCCAACGCCAAGTGGGAAGAACGCTTTGCTGGCCACATCGACCACTTGCTGACCAACCGCACCAAGGAGGCCCTCATCATCGCCTGAGATGATGATGTCATCTACATACACGCTGACTCGAAGGTCACCTCGACCACTAAGCTTCCGCAGGTACGCCCCGAGCTTGCTCTTCTCTAGTGCCAACGATGCGAGAACGGGGGACTGGACAAACCCGTATGGCAACACGAAGCCTTCGACGCCAGGTCTTTTCACGACACTCTCGCTGGCCATTTCCCGAGCGTTTGCGTAAGAGAACCATGACTTGAGGCATCGGGTAATACGCGACTTGCTTACCCGGCCAAAAAAGTCATCAATGTCCGCCCGGAAGAAGAACTTACTTGGCATGTGAGAGTGCACGGCAGCAACATGCCCACCTCCACGCAAGTGAAAATAGAAACAAGGCGGTTTCCAGCGTGCTTCGACCGCACTCTTGATTCGCTGACCAGTGACCCTGGCTTCATCCGTAGGCGCAAAGACCCATCGGCCAGGCTTCAGCTGATAGCAGTGAGTCCATTTCTGCGTCATAGACTTGGGAGTAGTTAGATGCCATGCCCACGAGTGCAGTCAGGAAGTGGAAAATGACCACCGCCAGATTGATGCACGCGAGGACTAGGCGGGTCTTACGAGTGGAAATCTTCATCGTAGATCCTCCTTTACTCTAGCTCTGGCATGCCTAGCGCAGCGCGCATGGACACTAACCAACAACATGACATATATGGGAACAACTAAGGTATCCATATATGGCAACAAGCAACGTCACTAGGTGACAGAGTAAAGGGATAGGCAACCTTCGCCTATCGCCAGAGCGCGATTAGTGTAGCAGCCAACGCTCGCATTGTGGTCTCAGCAAGAGCACGAGGGCGACTGATCGAGCTGTCCCGACGCCCCCCGGCGTCCCACACGCTTTTGAGGAGTACAGCGAGCCAGCGCATGGGCGCGTCCACTATGGGTCGCACTGTGCCACATTGCACGCGCTCGACAACCTTAGCTTTTGTTAACAACTTGCGCCCTACGACCCCGCCGCCACCTTACGGTTTCTTACTATCTTGCGCCCTGCGAGCGCCGGGCAGGTTGCGCGTACAGCGTGCTTTCCCTTCTGGCGTGCGCGGGCCAGTCGATAGGCCGCCATGCCACTTGCAGCGACCGTGCGCGAGCTTGGCCGCCTGGCACGGCCTGCCGGATCGGGTGCGCGCGTTGCACAGTCTCGGATCGTCGCCGGCATAGTCGGGCGGTACGCCGCGCCGATGATGTCCCTGCACATGCGCTGCGCGCAGCGTGCATCACGCACCGCAGTGATTGTCGGCGCAAGCGGGCAGAGCTTAATTCTGGAATGTGTGCAGCAGGCAATCCGAGATCGCGCCTAACGATCCGCGTGCCTCAATGCACTGGGGGCTGTTCGAGCAATTTTTCCGCGCGAGTCCGCGATGCGAAGTCCCGGGCAAAAAGCGATACAGGAGTTCTATACCGACATCATGCTGGACTACGGGGCAGTGCTTGAGCAGCCGCTCGGTTTTCTCGTTTTGAGACACGCTCGGACTCCCCGCATGGATCGTGTGCAGTGTACGTCTTGCGCCGATTCCGACGTGTCGCAGCCCGCGGCGGGACCGCTCCCATTTACCGCTCCCATTTCGGAATCGGAACCATGCCCAACTGTATGATTCTATAGTGAAATAGTGGCATTGGTGGGCGGTACAGGGATCGAACCTGTGACCCCTTCCATGTCAAGGAAGTGCTCTACCGCTGAGCTAACCGCCCACGTGGGCCGCGAAGTGTAATGTGGCGGAGAGGGTGGGATTCGAACCCACGTTACGGCATAACCGTAAACCGGATTTCGAGTCCGGCGCATTCGACCACTCTGCCACCTCTCCGCGACGCCTGTGCGGCACGCTGCACAGGGCCGCGAATGATACGGGCAGCGTCGCATCGTGACAACCGCGGCGGCATTGGGCATGCTCGCGTGCTTTGGAAGGACGCCATGTTCGAATTCGGTCACGCCACCCATCCGGGCCTCAAGCGCCAGTTCAACGAGGACGCCTACGCGGTGGATGCGGCGGCTGGCGTGTTCGTGGTCGTCGATGGCATGGGCGGGCCGGGCCATGGCGAGGCGGTGGCGGCGGTGGCGCGCGATGAAACCCTGCGCGCGGCGCGCTTGGGCATGCCACTGGATGAAGCCGTGCGCAGCGCCGCGGCCGTGGTGGCGAGGCATCTGGCGCAGCATCCGGCCGCGCATCCGGCGGGCGCTGCGCTGGCGGTGCTGCGTCTGGCCGAACCCGACTTCGAGCTAGCCTGGGTGGGCGATTGCAGCATCCTGTTCGGCGGCAGCGATGCCGCGCAGGTGGCCGCCGCCGCCGCCCTGCCCTGCAGCGGCGAGGACGCGGCACACCGACCTGCCGCGACCGCGCTACTCGGCCTCGGCGCCAGCGATGCGCTACGCATCGGCCTGCGCAAGGGCAAGCTGCGTCATCCGGTGGCGATTCTGCTGTGCAGCGACGGCGTGATCGAGGCCAGCACGCCGCAGGCACGCCAGCAGGCGCTGATTCGCCATGATCTGAGCGCGCAGGAATCGGTTGAACACCTGTTGCTGGACGCGCTGGCGCACCACGCGCGCGACAACCTCACCGCGATTCTGGTGCGCTTGCGCCATTGAGCGTGACGCCGCGCCATGCGCGGCAAACCACGGCTATGCGCCATCCCCGGCGTCGGCTTCGAGTCGACGCCACACACACGCGCCCTTGCTGGCCTTGTCCAGCGCGTCCAGCCGCAGTGCATGCGCGGCCTGTTCCTCGATGCTCGCGAGCAGCACGCGCGGACGCTGCGTGATTCTGATCGCAGCACGCGCTTGCGTACTCATGCGCGCGCCCTTGCCCGCCGCGCCCGCCGCCTCGGCATCGAAGGCGAAACCCAGTGCGCTTTGTCCAGCGGTGAGCGCCAGGTACACATCGGTCAGCAGCTCGGCGTCGAGCAGTGCGCCATGCAGTTTGCGGCTGGAGTTGTCGATCTCGAAGCGCTTGCACAAGGCGTCCAGCGAATTGCGCTGCCCGGGAAAGCGCTCGCGCGCCAGCAGCAGCGTGTCGGTGACGGCGAGGCGCTGTGCCAGCGGCACGTGCGCAGCATCGAGGCGCTTCAGCTCGGCATCGAGAAAGCCCAGATCGAAGGCCGCGTTGTGGATGACCAGTTCGGCGCCGTCGATGAACGCCAGCAGCTCCGCCGCCACCTCGACAAAACGCGACTGCGTGGACAGGAACGCATCATCCAGCCCGTGCACCGCCAACGCGCCGCGGTCCACGGCGCGTTCGGGGTTGAGGTAACAATGAAAATGGCGCCCGCTGCGGCGGCGATCGCCCAGCTCGACGCAGCCGATCTCGATCAGGCGATGGCCTTGATTCACTTCCAGGCCGGTGGTTTCGGTATCGAGTACGACGATGCGGTTCATGCGCGCGGCTGGGCCTCGGCGGCGGCGCGCGCGGCCTGGTCCACGCGCTCGTTTTCGGGATGTCCATTGTGGCCGCGCACCCACGACCAGCGCACCTCGTGCGGCTTCACCGCGGCGTCCAGACGCTGCCACAGATCCTGATTCTTCACCGGCGCCTTGCTCGCGGTGCGCCAGCCGTTGCGCTGCCAGCGCGGCACCCATTCGGTGATGCCCTGGCGCAGATACTGCGAGTCGGTGCTCAGCTCGACACGGCACGGTCGCCGCAAGGCTTCCAGCGCGGCGATGGCGGCCATCAGCTCCATGCGGTTGTTGGTGGTCTCCGGCTCGCCGCCGCTGAGCACGCGCTCGTGCGCCTGCTTGCGCAGCAGCGCCGCCCAGCCGCCGCGGCCGGGATTGCCGAGGCAGGCGCCATCAGTCCATATCCGCACTTCGATGGAACTCATGACGCGGCGCGCTGCGTGCCGCCGGGCAACACCGGCACGCGCCGACTGGCGAATGCGCCGCGCGGCTCGCGTGTCAGCAGCAGAATGCGCGCGCTAGCGCGGCGCTTGCGCACCACCAGCAGATAACTGGAGCCTTGCCGCTGCATCAACTCGCGCTCGAATCCATGCGCGCGCAGCAGACTCGACAGCGCCCGCGCCGAGCGCAGATGGCAGGGCACGCCCGCGCGCTGCGCGCGCTGCCGCAGCCACCACGCTTGCGGATGCCAGGCGGCGAAACCGCACAGCAGCACGCGCGCGCCCGGCATCGCCACGCGCGCCAGCTCGGCAATCAGCGCCACGGGCGTGGGCGTGGGCGTGGCTTCGAGTACATGACTCACGACGAGCAGCGCGAAGCTGTCCTCGGCGAATGGCAATTCGCAGGCCAGCGCACGCACGCTGCCGTGCCAGGCCTCGCCATCCAGCTCAAGCCGCGTCCAATGCCCCAGGCCGTTGGCCGACTCCGGCAGCGCGGCACCCATCAGCCCGGCGCGGCGCAAGTGCAGCGCATGCGTGCCGTTGCTGGTGCGCAGGAATGGCGCCAGCAACGCCGCTTCCGCGCGCTGCAGCGCGCGCGCGCGCGATTCGGTCAACACGGCGGAGCATTCAGGCATGCCGCGCATTGTGCGCGATAACGCGGGCAAGGTTAAGGCGCACCGCACCCGCACCCGCACCCGTCACCCACGGTCACAAGACCGATAATGCATGCATCGTCGCCGCTCGGGAGCATGCCCATGCCCACTATCCGTCTTGGCCACAACGGCCCGCACGTATCCAGCTTCGGACTCGGCTGCATGAGCATGTCGGGCATGTACGGGCCATCCGATCGCGCCGAGTGCATCGCCACGATTCACGCCGCGCTGGAGGCCGGTATCACCCTGCTGGATACCGGCGATTTCTATGGTTCGGGCCACAACGAGCTGTTGATCCGCGAGGCGCTGCGCGGCCGCGCGCGCGAGCGCGTGGTGCTGAGCGTGAAGTTTGGCGCGCTGCGCGACCCGGCCAGCGGCTGGTCGGGCACCGACACCCGCCCCGCGGCGATGAAGAATTTCCTCGCCTACTCGCTGCAACGCCTGGGCGTGGATTGCATCGACATCTACCGGCCCGCGCGGCTCGACCCGCAGGTGCCCATCGAGGACACCATCGGCGCCATGGCCGAGATGGTCAAGGCCGGCTACGTGCGCCACATCGGCCTGTCGGAGGTGGGCGCGGACACCCTGCGCCGCGCCGCCGCCGTGCATCCGATTTGCGATTTGCAGATCGAGTATTCGCTGATTTCGCGCGGCATCGAGGACGCGATCCTGCCCACCTGCCGCGAACTCGGCATCGGCATCACCGCCTATGGCGTGCTGTCGCGCGGCTTGATCAGCGGCCACTGGCAGCCGCAGGCCATGCGCGCCGGCGATTTTCGCGCGCACAGCCCACGCTTCCAGCCGGGCAATGTCGAACGCAACTTGGCGCTGGTCGAGACCTTGCGCACCCTTGCCGCCACGCAAGGGCTGAGCGTGGCGCAGCTCGCCATCGCCTGGGTGGCGACGCAGGGCGCGGACATCGTGCCGCTGATCGGCGCGCGCCGCCGCGCGCAACTGCAGGAGGCGCTGAGCGCGCGGGGGCGCCGGCTCGATGCCGACACGCTCGCCGCGCTGGCCCGCGCCGTACCCAGGGACGCCATCGCCGGCACCCGCTACGCGCCCGCGCAGATGGCGCTGCTGGACAGCGAGCGCACCCAGGCTTGCCGCGACTCGAACATGGCCCCGAATGGCCGCGCGACATGATTCGGAATGCGCTGCGCTGTCGATCTATGCTCGGATCGCCTTGACCGCATGAGGATTTATGTCGACCCCGCCCGCCCGCCTTGAAAATGTGCTCGACCTGCTGCTGGATG
Source organism: Metallibacterium sp. (assembly GCF_054637675.1). Classification (NCBI taxonomy): domain Bacteria; kingdom Pseudomonadati; phylum Pseudomonadota; class Gammaproteobacteria; order Lysobacterales; family Rhodanobacteraceae; genus Metallibacterium; species Metallibacterium sp. Next base: position 20,254 of record NZ_JBTSRB010000039.1, on the reverse strand, counting down.
CGGTGTGTCTGGTCGACGTCGAAGGCCGCTTCGTGTACATCAGCGCGGCCTGCCAGCGCATCTTCGGCTATGCCCCCGAGGAATTGGTCGGCAGCCGAATGATCGAGCTGGTGCATCCCGACGACCGCGCGCGCACCCTCGCCGCGGCCGCCGCGATCATGGCCGGCACGCCCAACCCGCACTTCGAAAACCGCTACGTGCGCAAGGACGGCCACGTGGCGCACATCATGTGGTCGGCGCGCTGGTCCGAGGCCGATGGTCTGCGCATCGCCGTGGCGCACGACATCACCGAGCACAAGCGCACCGAATCGGTGCAGGCCGCGCTGCTGGCCATCTCCGAGGCCGCGCATACCGCCGCCGATCTGCTCGCCCTGTTCCGCAGCATCCACGCGATCATTGGCGGGTTGCTGCCGGCGCACAATTTCTTCGTCGCGCTGCATGACACCGAGCACGACACACTGAGCTTTCCCTATTTCGTCGACGAGCACGACAGCGCGCCGGCGCCGATGAAGCTGGCTTCAGGCTCGCTCAGCGCCGAGGTCATCCACAGCGGCAAGGCGCTGCTGCTGACTTCAGATGGCACGACTACCCTGCGCGAGAACGGCACGCTCGGCACCGGTGCTGCATCGCTGGACTGGCTCGGGGTGCCGCTGATCGCGCAAAGCGGCACGCTCGGTGCGCTGGTGGTGCAGAGTTACTCGGGCGACACGCGCTACACCGAGAAGGACAAGCAGTTGCTGCAGTTCGTGTCCGCCCAGGTCGCCGCCGCCATCGAACGCAAGCAGACCGAAACCCGCCTGCGCCACATCGCCCAGCACGACGCGCTCACGCATCTCCCCAACCGCAAGCTGTTCGACGATCGCCTGCAGGTGGCACTGACCCGCGCACACCGCGACAGTGAACGGCTGGCCGTGCTTTACATCGATCTCGATCATTTCAAGCCGATCAACGACACGCTCGGCCATGGCGCCGGCGACCGCCTGCTGCACGAGGTGGCGCGGCGCATCAGCGGTTGCGTGCGTGAATCCGACACCGTCGGGCGCATGGGCGGCGACGAGTTCGTGGTACTGCTGACCGGCATCAAGCAGCCGTCGCACGCGCTGCTCGTGGCCGAGAAAATCCGCGCCGCCCTGCAACAGCCGTTTGCGCTGGATGAGCACCGCGTGTCGACCATGGCCAGCGTCGGCGTCGCCACCTACCCCGAGCACGCTGACGCGGGACAGGCGCTGGTGCGCGCCGCCGACCACGCCATGTACCGCGCCAAGAAGCTCGGCGGCAATCGCTGTTGGATGGCAGCGGCCGAGCTCGCGGAGTAATGGGCCGGCGGCGGCGAAGACACGCCCGGCGGAATGGGTGACACCTGTTTTTGCAAGTCACCCCAACCCGCTTTCGACGCACGTCTCTGTCAGTGCAGCACCACCACCACGAGGCCCTGGGGAGGAATGTCGACACGCAACATACCGTCGTGCACGGCCTGCTGCCGCGGTGCCGCCAACTTGGCGGCCTGACGCAACACCTTGATCTGCTCGCGGCTGGGATATGCCGGACGGCCCATGGCGTTGAAGGTTCTGATCACATCGCCGTGGTGGCGACCCAACCGCCACACGGTGGCGTGATCGCCGGCGGCCAGATGCGAGACCTTCACGATGAACTGCTTGCTGGCGCCCTGGGGCTTGCCGAAGGTATAGCTCGCCGTGGTGCCCACCGGCGGCGCGTAATTCCACAGGGCGAGGACCACGCTGCCGTCCTTGCGGCGGGTGGCCAGAGCCATATGGCTGTCGACGGGGAGGCGCGTGTGGCCCAGCTTGTGCAGCAGGGCAAACGCATTGAAGGCCGGCTTGGGGATGCGATCCTCGGCGATCAGTCCGTAGCCGCCGTAGAAGGGAGTCTTGACCACCCCCTGCTCCTCGAACACGTCGGAGAAGGCCCAGTAGCTCATCATGTCGACCTTGCCGGCGCACTGACGAATCGTGTTGGCCAGCCACGGGCCCATGTAGGCCGAATCGGTCACATTCGGAAGATTGCGATAGGTGGCGTTGTACTCGCTCACGATTAGCGGCAAGCGGGGATACGGCGAGGCTTCGATCTGTTTGTGCACCGCGTCCACCGCGCGGCAGACCATGTCCCTGCGCGGGATGTGCTCATCGACATGGAACACGTTTTGCGCGGTGTCGTCGCCATAGACGTGCGTGCTGACGAAATCCACCGGAACCCGATCCTTCCAGGTGTGCGCGAGGAATGCCGGCACCCATGCCGCCTGGGCCGTGGCCGGGCCGCCGACGCGCAGCCGCGGACTGACCGATTTCAAGGCCCGGGCGGTGTTGTCGTAAAGCTTGAAGTAGGTCGCCTGCGCGGGCTTGCCGCCCCAGAAGCGCAGATTGGGCTCATTCCACACCTCGAAGTACCAGGTGGCGACCTCATCGATGCCATAGCGCTTGATCAGATGCCGGGCGAAGGCCTTGATCATGCCGTCCCACAACGCGTAGCTCTTCGGCGGCGAGACGTTCGGGTGATACCAGAATGCAAACAGATCCTTGGGGTTGGAGGCCAGATCGGGCGGCATGAAACTCAGCTCCACGAACGGCTTCACGCCGCGCGCCAGCAAGCCGTCGTAGATCTGGTCGACGTAGGAGAAGTTGTAGACCGGCTTGCCCTGCTTGTCGAGGTGGAACAGGCCGACGCCGCGGTCGAAGATGCCATGTGCCCGCACGTAGGTGAAGCCCGTGGCCTGCTTGACCATGGTGATATCGCGGCGGTAATCGCTGCGCAGGGCGAGCACCGCGCGGCCGGAGCCAAACATCTGCTCCCAGAAATGCGGAAAGACCGTCCCCGGTGCCTGGGCATCGACGTGGACGTACACGGTCTCCGCTGCCGTGGACGCGGCGCGGGCTGTGTTCACCGCACCCACGGTCAGCAGCGAGAGGGCACAGGCAGCAGCGAAAGACCGTCGGATCAGTTGCGCGCGGATCATGAAAACTTTCCTCTCATCATTCGTGGACCGCGCAAAGGGCGCGGTCAGTGCGACTCACAAAACACAAAGAGTCAGAAAGCATTTTTCGGCAATGGTTCCGCGCCGGACAGGCTCGGACCTTCCACGAGCCACGGAGGGCTTGCCGCGCAACCGGCACGCCGGCGCTTGTTGCGACGTGAAACTAGCCGCCGATCCGGCGCACGCGGTAGCGGCGGCCCTTGATGGTGCCGGCGCGCAGGCGCTCCACGGCCTTGTCGGCACGGTTGCGGCGGATGGCGACGTAGGCGCGGGTGGCGAACACATCGATCTTGCCGACGTCATCCGCCGCCAGACCGGCATCGCCGGTGAGCGCGCCGAGGATGTCGCCGGGGCGCATCTTGTCCTTGCGTCCGCCGTCGATGCACACCGTGGCCATCGGCGCCAGCGCCAACTGCTTGCCGGAGCCGCCCGCGGGTTTCAACGTGTGCCAAGCCAGCGGCGCACCCTGCCTCGCCTCGATGGCGCTGGCGCGCGCACGCTCGCGCGGCGTGCACAGGCTCAACGCCAAGCCCTTCGCGCCGGCACGTCCGGTGCGGCCGATACGGTGCACGTGCACATCCGGGTCGCTGGGCAGCTCCCAACTGATCACCGCGGCCAGCTCGCGCACGTCCAGCCCGCGCGCGGCAACATCGGTGGCCACCAGCACCGCGCAACTGCGGTTGGCGAACTGCACCAGCACCTCGTCGCGGTCGCGCTGTTCCATCTCGCCGTGCAGCGCCAACGCGGAGAATCCGCGTTGGTCGAGCGCCTCGGCCACCTCGCGCGTATCGCGGCGCGTGTTGCAGAACACCAGCGCCGATTCGGGCTGATAAGCGCGCAGCAGATGTGCCAGCGCGTCCATTTTCTGCGCCGGTTCCACCTCGAAAAAACGCTGCTCGATGTCGTGCTGCGCGGTGGCGCTGTCCACGGTCACGGTGATCGGATCGCGCTGGATGCTGGCGCTGATGGCGCGGATCGCCTCTGGCCAGGTCGCCGATAACAGTAGCGTCTGGCGCTGCGGCGGGGTCTTGCCGATGATCTCGGTGATGGCCTCGGTGAAGCCCATGTCGAGCATGCGGTCGGCCTCGTCCAGCACCAGCACGCGCAGCGATGACAAGTGCAGGCTGCGTTTGCGCAGCAGCTCCTGCACGCGACCAGGCGTGCCCACGACGAGGTGCGGATCGTGCGCCGCCAGCGAAGCCAATTGCGGCCCCAGCGCGATGCCGCCGCTGAGCGTCAGCACCTTGATGTTGGGCATGGCGCTGGCCAGACGCCGGATTTCCTTGCTGACCTGATCGGCCAGCTCGCGCGTGGGGCACAGCACCAGACCCTGCACGCGGTTTTGCGCCACGTCCAGCCGCGCCAACAAACCCAGCCCGAAGGCCGCGGTCTTGCCGCTGCCGGTGCGCGCCTGCGCGATCACGTCCTGACCCGCCAGGATCGGCGGCAGGCTGGCCGCCTGCACCGGCGTCATCTGCGCATAGCCCATGGCCGCAAGACTCTGCAGCAGGGCTGGGCTCAACGGCAGCGTGACGAAGTCAGTCATGCGCCATGATCGCATCGATGTCGTAGCGCGCGCCGATCACCACGCGCCGCGCTGCGGCAGCAGCCCGCGCAACTCGGCGTCGGTGAGGTTGCGCCACTGCCCCACGCGCAGCGCGCCCAGCTTGATGTTGACGATGCGCACGCGGCGCAACTGGGTGACGCGGTAATCGAACGCCTCGGCCATCAGCCGGATCTGCCGGTTGAGGCCCTGCGTCAGCACGATGGCGAAACCGAACTTGGCGATGCGCCGCGTCTTGCACGGCCGCGTCATCTGCCCGTGCACGCGCACGCCGCGCGCCATGCCGGCCAGGAACTCGCGCGTCACCGGACGGTTGACGCCAACCAGGTATTCCTTCTCGTGCGCGTTCTCGGCGCGCAGGATCTCGTTGACGATATCGCCATTGCTGGTCAGCAGGATCAGCCCCTCCGAATCCTTGTCCAGCCGCCCGATGGGAAAGATGCGCTCGGCATGGTCGACGAAATCGATGATATTGCCCTTGACCGCGTGCTCGGTGGTGCAGGTGATGCCGACCGGCTTGTTCAACGCGATGTACACATGCTTGCGCGCCGCCGCGCCGCGCGCCGCGCGCGGGCGCGACACCACGCCATCCACGCACACCACATCGCCCGCGACGACCACGGCGCCGATACCCGCGGTCTCGCCGTTGATCGTCACCCGCCCCTGCGCGATCAGCGCGTCGGCCTCGCGCCGCGAACACCGACCGCTGTCGCTGATGTGCTTGTTGACGCGCATGCCGGTCGTGATGCCTTGCAGAACGGGCGCGCATGCTGGCACAGCGGTCGTGCAGCGTCACCTGCTGCGCGATGCGCGACGGGCGTGCTGCGCCAGACCGCGGCGTCATCGCCGGTCCGCGAATTGCCGCAGCGCGCACAGTTCAAGCAATCGCGGCGGCCTGGGGCCAGTACATCAGCGATCGCCGCTTGCGGCGCCTCGCCGAAGGACTAGACTGCGCGCGACTTGATTCGGGTCGCCCGCAGCAGATTGCCTGGCGGGCGTGACATTGCTTCCGGCAGGAGGTACGCGGTGCAGCCCACCGATATCCGCAAGCCCGAGTATTTTCACAAGGTCGTCGATTGCCAGTGGGCCTGCCCGGCCCACACTCCGGTGCCCGAATACATCCGCCTGATCGCCGCCGGGCGCTACAGCGATGCCTACATGGTCAACTGGGAGTCGAACGTGTTCCCGGGCATCCTCGGGCGTACCTGCGATCGCCCCTGCGAGCCGGCCTGCCGCCGCGGCCGCGTCGAGGAGAACAACGGTTGCGTGCCTGACAAGAGCCGGCCCGAACCCGTGGCGATCTGTCGGCTCAAGCGCGTCGCCGCCGACCACAAGGACGACATCCGCGGCCGCCTGCCCAAACCCGGCAAGCCCAACGGCCGGCGCATGGCCTGCATCGGCGCCGGCCCGGCGTCGCTGACCGTGGCGCGCGATCTCGTCCCGCTGGGCTACCACGTCACCGTGTTCGACAGCGATGCCAAGGGTGGCGGCTTCATGCGCACCCAGGTGCCGCGCTTCCGCCTGCCCGAAGCGGTGATCGACGAGGAAGTCGGCTACATCCTCGACCTCGGCGTCGACTTCCGCGGCGGCCAGCGCGTCGATTCGCTCAAGGCCCTGCTGGCCGAAGGTTTTGATGCCGTGTTCGTCGGCTGCGGTGCACCGCGCGGGCGCGACCTCGACCTGCCCGGCCGGCGCGAGGCCGCGGCGCACATCCATATCGGCATCGACTGGCTGGCCTCGGTGTCGTTCGGCCACGTCGACACGATCGGCAAGCGCGTGATCGTGCTCGGCGGCGGCAATACCGCGATGGACTGCTGCCGCTCGGCGCGCCGCCTCGGCGGCGAGGACGTCAAGGTGATCGTGCGCTCCGGCTTCGAGGAGATGAAGGCCTCGCCGTGGGAGAAGGAAGACGCCCAGCACGAGGGCATTCCGATCCTCAACTACCTCGTTCCGGTCGCCTTCGAGCATGAAGACGGCCGGCTCACCGGCATGCGCTTCCAGAGCGTGCGCGCCGAACGCGACGCGCAGGGACGGCGCACGCTGGTGCCCACTGGCGAGCCCGAACAGCGCTTCGACTGCGACGCGGTGCTGATCGCGGTCGGCCAGGAGAACGCGTTTCCGTGGATCGAGCGCGATCTCGGCCTCGACTTCGACCGCCACGGCCTGCCGGTGCTGGACAAGGTCACGCTGCAGTCGACGATCCCCAACGTGTTCTTCGGCGGCGACGCCGCGTTCGGGCCGAAGAACATCATCTGGGCCGTCGCCCACGGCCACGACGCGGCGATCTCGATCGACAAGCTGCTCAACGGCGAGGACATCCGCGAGCGGCCCGATCCGCTGCTGCGCATGACCTCGCAGAAGATGGGCATCCACGAGTGGAGCTACGACAACGACATCTCGCCCGAGGAGCGCCACAAGGTGCCATGGGCGGCCGCCGAGAAAGCGCTCAAGAGCATCAAGGTCGAGGTGGAACTGGGCTTCGATGTGGCCAGCGCCTGGCAGGAGGCGCAGCGCTGCCTCAACTGCGACGTGCAGACGGTGTTCGCCAGGAACCTGTGCATCGAGTGCGACGCCTGCGTCGACATCTGCCCGATGGACTGCATCAGCTTCACCGCCAACGGCGACGAGGCCGAACTGCGACCGCGCCTGCAAGCACCGGCGCTGAACCTGACGCAGGATCTGTACGTGTCCGACGCGCTCAAGACCGGCCGCGTCATGGTCAAGGACGAAGACGTCTGCCTGCACTGCGGCCTGTGCGCCGAGCGCTGTCCGACCGGTGCCTGGGACATGCAGAAGTTCCTGATCGAGATGACCCACGCGGGCCCCGGTTGCCACGGCAAGGCCGTGAAAAGGGAGGCCGCGTGAGCGCTCGAATGGAAACCCTCTCCCCCCGGGAGAGGGTGGCCGCAGGCCGGGTGAGGGTTCGCTCGTGCCTTGCCTCATCCGCGTGCCGGACCCGGTCGCGCAAGAACCGAACCCTCACCCCTTCCCCTCTCCCATTGGGAGAGGGGTTTGCCGCAAAGAATGAGGGGCATCGATCCTGGCAAGCTGGTCGCATCCCCGGAGCCCACGCATGAAGCCGATCGAGGCCGTCAACGACTTCGTGGTCAAGTTCGCCAACGTCAACGGCTCCGGTTCGGCCTCGGCCAACGAGCTGTTCGCCAAGTCGATCCTGCGCATGGGCGTGCCGGTCAGCCCGCGCAACATCTTCCCCTCCAACATCCAGGGCCTGCCGACCTGGTACGAGGTGCGCGTCACCGAGGCCGGCCATCTCGGCCGGCGCGGCGGCGTCGACCTGATGGTGGCGATGAACCCGCAGACCTGGGACGCCGACCTCGCCGAGATCGAGCCCGGCGGCTATCTGTTCTACGACAGCACGCGGCCGCTGCCGGCGTCGAAGTTCCGCGCCGACATCAGCGTGCTCGGCATGCCGCTGACCGAGATCTGCAACCGCACCTACGACGATCCGCGCCAGCGCCAATTGTTCAAGAACATCATGTACGTCGGCGCGCTGGCCGCGCTGCTGCACATCGACCTCGGCGCGATCGAGGCGCTGATCGCGCAGCAGTACAAGGGCAAGGAAAAGCTGCTCGACGCGAACGTGCACGCGCTGCACCTCGGCCACGACTACGCGACGCAGAGCCTGCCGGCGATCGGGCTCGGCGTGCGCGCCGTCGACGCCGTGGGCGGGCGCATCTTCATCGACGGCAACAGCGCCGCGGCGCTGGGCTGCGTCTACGGCGGCGCCACCGTCTGCGCGTGGTATCCGATCACGCCCTCCTCTTCGCTGGCGGAAGCCTTCCAGAAGTACTGCCAGAAGCTGCGCGTCGATCCCGAAACGGGCAAGAACCGCTACGCCATCGTGCAGGCCGAGGACGAGATCGCCTCGATCGGCATGGTCGTCGGCGCCGGCTGGAATGGCGCGCGCGCGTTCACCGCGACCTCGGGTCCCGGCATCTCGCTGATGAACGAGTTCATCGGCCTGGCCTACTTCGCCGAGATCCCGGTGACCATCATCGACGTGCAGCGCGGCGGCCCGTCCACCGGCATGCCCACACGCACCCAGCAGGCCGACCTGCTGGCCTGCGCCCATGCGTCGCACGGCGACACCAAGCACGTGCTGCTGCTGCCCGAGGACCCGCACGAGTGTTTCGAGTTCGCCGCGACGGCGCTGGATCTGGCCGACCGCCTGCAGACGCCGGTGTTCGTGATGACCGACCTCGACATCGGCATGAACCAGCGCTTGTGCGCACCGTTCGCCTGGGACGACGCGCGCCGCTACGACCGCGGCAAGGTGATGACGGCGGAGGAGCTCGAGGCCGGCAAGGATTTCGGCCGCTACAAGGACGTCGATGGCGACGGCATTCCCTGGCGCACCCTGCCCGCCACGCATCCGACCCGCGGCAGCTACTTCACCCGCGGCACCTCGCGCGACGCCTACGCGCGCTACTCCGAGCGCGGCCCCGACTACGTCTACAACATGCAGCGCCTGCTGAAAAAATTCGACACCGCGCGCAGCCTGGTGCCGGCGCCGATCCCGCGCGCGGCGCCGCGACCGACGCCGCACGGCGTCATCTTCTTCGGCTCGACCAGCCCGGCCATGGCCGAAGCGATCGATGCGCTGCAGGCCGCCGGCATTGCCCTCGATACCCTGCGCGTGCGCGCCTACCCCTTCCCCGACGCGGTGCGCGAGTTCATCGCCGCGCACGAACGCGTGTTCGTGGTCGAGCAGAATCGCGACGGCCAGCTGCGCACCCTGATCGTCGACGCCTTCGGCATCGACCCGGCCAAGCTGCTGCCGGTGCTGCACTACGACGGCACGCCGATCACCGCGCGCTTCATCGCCGCGGCGATCGGCAAGCACATCACGCAGAAGCGAGTCGCGGGAGCCGATTCATGCGCAGCCTGACGCGGCGACCCGAACCCTCACGCCTACCCGAACCCTCACCCCTGCCCCTCCCTTGGGGACTTCCGTTGGTCGTCTCCCGGCGGGAGAGGGGTTCAAAACGCCGGATGCGCTGGCTTCCCTTCTCCCACCGGGAGAAGGTGGCCGCAGGCCGGATGAGGGTTCGCCTTCGCCCAGACGCATCCGCCATGCGACATCTTCGACGCACCCGCACCCGCACCCGCGCCCACCCACACCCCGGTGCCGCATGACCTACATCGCCAAACCCAAGCTGCATCATCCCACCCTGGCCTGCAACGCCATCGGGTTCACGCGCCGCGACTACGAGGGCAAGGTGTCCACCCTGTGTGCCGGTTGCGGTCACGACTCGATCTCGGCGGCGATCATCCAGGCCTGCTGGGAGCTGGACATCGAGCCGCACCGCGTCGCCAAGCTCTCCGGCATCGGCTGCAGCAGCAAGACGCCGGATTATTTTCTCGGCCAGTCGCACGGCTTCAATACCGTGCACGGGCGCATGCCCTCGGTGCTGACCGGCGCCAACCTCGCCAACCGCACCCTGCTGTATCTCGGCGTGTCCGGCGACGGCGACTCCGCCTCGATCGGCCTGGGCCAGTTCGCCCACGTCATGCGCCGCGGCGTCGACATGACCTACATCGTCGAGAACAACGGCGTGTACGGCCTGACCAAGGGCCAGTTCTCGGCCACCGCCGATCAGGGTTCGGTATCGAAGAAGGGCGTGACCAACACCGACAGCCCGCTGGACATGGTCGGCATGGCCCTGATGCTCGGCGCCAGCTTCGTCGCGCGCGGCTTTTCCGGCGACAAGCGCCAGCTGGTGCCGCTGATCAAGGCCGCGATCGCGCACAAGGGCGCCGCCTTCATCGACGTGATCAGCCCCTGCGTGGCCTTCAACAACCACCCCGGCAGCACCAAGAGCTACGAGTACGTGCGCGAGCACAACGAGGCCGTCAACCGCCTCGACATCATGCCGTCGCGCGAGGAAATCACCATCGACTACGCCGACGGCGACACCGTCGAGGTCGAGCAGCACGACGGCAGCGTCCTGCGCCTGCACAAGCTGCATGCCGACTACGACGCCCACGACCGCGTCGGCGCGATGAATTATTTGCAGGCCCACCAGGCCAAAGGCGAAGTCGTCACCGGCCTGCTCTACGTCGACCCGCAGGCGCGCGACCTGCACGCCCACCTCGACACCGTGGATGCGCCGTTCAACACCCTGGGCGAGCGCGATCTGTGCCCCGGCGCGGCGGTGCTGGAGAAGATCAATAAGGGGTTGCGGTGAGGGCTGGAGTTAATTCTCTCCCTTCGTCCCCTTACTTGCTCGTTTGATCCACGGATTGCCCGGAAGGTGGATCGCTAGCGTGGCGGCAAAAAGCCTGCCGTGATTGCGGATGCGCAGGTGCAGCAACTCGTGGACGATCACAAAGTCCCGAAAGGATGCCGGCTGTTCGAGCAGTTCATGGCTGAAGGTGACGCGGCCGGCCGAAGAGCACGAAGCCCATTTGCGGGTCATCCGCTGCACCCGTATCTGCATGGGTTCGACCTTCAGCGTCAAAGCCCAGTGCGCAATGTGCTGGCGAAATGCGTCCGCGTGCACGGAGTGCCCCCTCAGCGTCGCAGCATGCGAAGCACGGCATCACCGAGGCGCACCATCTGCGTGCCATCGGTGCCGCGGGTGACCAGGCTGCGGTAGATCTCCGACTTCAGCTTCCGCTTCTCGTCGTCGTTGTCTGCGTAATTGGGATACCTTGCCACCGCAGCCATGATCTCGCGTGCCGCAGCCAGCGCATCGTCGACGCGGTCGTTCTTCAACTGCCAATAGACGGCAAAGGTCGCCGGATCGAGCCCAAGCTTTTCGCGTTCGGCATCGGCCTGCTCTCGCTCGCCGACCAGTAGCGACAATTGCTCGATGGCCTGTTGCGTGTGGATCGTGCGTTGCTCAAGAGCATCGAGAATGGCCGCCGCGCGTTGGGCAATATCGAACAGTACAGGCTGCTGTTCCGCCTTCTCCTCGGCCTCGGTCTCGATCGCACGGACCAGGTTAATCACGGTGGCGTTGTCATCGCCTTCGGCGCGCAGCGCTTGCAAGGTCTTGAGGTCGAACTCCACCACCTTGCCGGTGGCGACGGGCGCATAGGTGCTGGCCATCTCGCGCACCATCTGTTCGGTCTTGCGCGCCACGTCTTCGTAGAAGCGGGTGGGGCTTCCGTAGGCGTTGCGCACCATCAGGTAGAGGTCGGCCAAGTGGCGGAACGTGTCGATGTGCTCGCGCAGCTCCGGAGAGGGCGACAGGATCTCGTACAGGCTCTCGATCTGGCGGTAGTTGTCGATGAATTCCTGGCGCGCTTCCGGTGCGAGAAACACCTCGTACAGCAGGGTCTCGAGGTGCTTGTCGTTGCCGCCAGCGAGCGGGGCCAGATAACGCGTCTGCGCTTCGGTCAGCAGGCGGCGAAACTCCGCGAGCAACAGATCCAAGTCTTCGATCACACCGGACACGTCCTGCGAGTCGAACGCCAGCGCCTTGTTCAAATCACGCAACATGCCGATGAAGTCGACGATCAGTCCGCCGGGCTTTTGCCGGCCCGCTGCATCTTCGTAAGGCCGATTGACACGCGAAATGGCCTGCAGCAACACATGGTCACGCATCGGCTTGTCCAGGTACATCGCATACAGGATCGGCGCGTCGTAGCCGGTGAGCAGTTTGTCGGTGACGATCAGGATATTCGGCGGCTGCTCCGGCTTGCGGAACAGCTTGCGCACGCGCTTTTCCACCGTGCTGTCGACCTGATATTTGGCGACCAGCGGATAGTCGATCGCGTCCGCCGCATTCTGCGTGTACACCGGCACCGAGTAGTCCGCCGGCAGGTACTTGTCCAGCGCCTGCTTGTAGAGCGCGCAGGCTTCGCGATCCACGCCTACCAGAAACGCCTTGTAGCCCAGCGGTTCCACGTTTTCGCGAAAGTGCTGCGCGACGAAACGGGCGACGGCATCCACTCGTTCGTCCGATTTCAGGAACGCCCGCAGGTTTACCGCGCGATCGAGGATGCGGTTGAGATCCTCGACATCGCTGATGCCTTCGCTCTCGGCCAGCGCGTAGAACTCCTTTTCCAGCCGCTCGACCGGCAGCAGCACCCGGGCGGGCGCAAGCGTATGGCGCAGCCGCACCGTGGTGCCGTCGGCGATCGACTCGGCGATCGAATACTTGTCCAGGTAACCGGACTCGTCCTCATGGCCGAAGGTCTTGAAGGTGCCCTTGCCGTAGACGGTCTTGTCCACTGGCGTGCCGGTGAACCCGATCAGGGTCGCGTTGGGCAGCGCGCCCATCAGGTAGTTGCCCAGGTCGCCGCCGGTGGAGCGGTGCGCCTCGTCGATCAGCACGTAGACATTGCTGCGGGTGGAGAGCTTCGCGTCCAGCTTGTCGAACTTGTGGATCATGGTGACGATCAGGCCGCTGAACTCCTGTTTCAGCAGCGCCTTCAGCCGCTTCTTGCTGTTGGCGATCTCCACCGCGATGCCGCTGCCCTGGAAATCGCCCAGCAGGGCGTCCACCCAGCCGGAAAGCTGGCCTTCCAGCTCGTTGCGGTCCACCACCAGCAGCACGGTGGCACCGGCAAAGCGCTGCGGGTTTTCCAGCACCAGCCGCGCCGCCGTGACCATGGTGAAGGTCTTGCCTGAGCCTTGCGTATGCCACACCAGACCGCTGCGCTTGTCGGGATCGGCGCAGCGCTCGGTCACCTTGATCGCCGCGCGCGTCTGGTGCTGGCGCAGGATGGTTTTCAGTAGCTCGTCGTCCTGCTCGTAGAACAGGATCCAGTCGCGCAGCATGCGCAGAAAGCGAGCGTGGTCGAAGAAGTGCTGCACCCGGTCTTCGTGCGTCCCGGGCTTCTCGTTCTTCCAGTTGAAGACGAACTTGCGCTGGGTGTTCCAGGTGACGCCGTAGAAGTACTCGATCAGATGGGTGATGTTGAACACCTGAGGTGCGGTGAGCATCTCCGGCGTTTCCAGCTCGTAGCGGCGTAGCTGCACCAACGCCTTACTCATCGCGTCCTTCAACTTGGGGTTCTTGTTCTCGACGATCGCCACCGGCACGCCGTTGATCACGAACATCACATCGGCGCGGTTGCCCTTGCGCGCGCCGTTGCGGTACGCCCACTCCCAGGTCACTTGGAACACGTTGCTGCCGGGCGGCCGCTCCTGCGCATCCATGCGCTCGCGGCATTGGGACATCCTGTCCGGCACGTTGTCGAAGTCGATCAGCCGCACGTTGCGGTGGCGCTTCTCGCCGTCCACGTAGATCGTCTGCTTGCCGCGCAGCCACTCCAGCACCTCGCGGTTGCCGGCAATCGTGTTGGGCAGGCTTTCCAGCCGCTGCACGATGCCGGGCACATCGGCCGCGGTCACCACGCCGAGGTTCAGGCGCAACAGTGCCGCTTCCAGTTCGTCATAGAAGAACAGGCCGCCCTCGCCGCGGCGCTTGCGTAGCGCGTCCGCTTCGCTCACACGCTCCCAGCCGGCCGCAGCGGCGTAGTCGACCAGCGGGAACTGCACGGTGGAGGCTTCGACGGCCAGCCTCGGGGTAGGTGGTTGGGTGGGCTTGGGCTTGGTCATGATGCGCCTTGCAAATCAAATGGTTGCGTCTTTCTTGCCATGGGTCGGCCCGGCTGAACACTGGGTCTGAAGTCCTTGACCAAACTATTGAAATCAGCAGGCCCAGCTGTCACCATCTGGCTCGGTCGGGTGCTGCTTGCAGCTCGATAGGGTTCGCCCAGCCTGATTCAAGAATTCAAGGAAAAGGTTCCACCCCGGTGACAAGAACCCATTGGGTTCTCTCCGAAAGGAGTAGCCGGGGTGGTCGTTTTTTTGTCTTCCACGCATGTCAGTAGTACAGCCGCGTCCCGGTTCGGAAGATATCGAATTCACTGCGGATCGCTGGCGCAATCAGTCGATAGGATCGCTCGTCATCGCGCGCCCACTTGCGATAGACGGCCCAGGTGCAGTAGTCCGCGACCTGCAACTGGAAGTTCGACTTCGAATCGTGGTGCAACACCTGGAAAGTGAGGCCGTGAGGCAACGCGTTCGCCAGGGTTTGCTTGACGGCTTTCTTGACCGCTTCGCGATTTCGCTGGATCGGAATCTGATCGGTGTAGACGATCACACTGGTGAAATCCATCAGCTGGTATTGGCGCAGGATGAACTCCAGGTGATAGCCAAGCATCCGCGGGTAGAACTTCTCCGGCACCTGCAGCGCTGGACCAGTCTTGCGCTTTTCGATGACGGTGGTGTCGATGCGGATACCGTCCAGGTGTTGCTGGATGATGGCGAACACTTGATCCCGGACAGCCTGGGCGTTCTCGGAAGCGTGGAAGTAATCCAGATCGGTGCCTTGTTCCGCCAGGTCGTACTTCAGTTCCGTCAGCTTGGGATAAACGGGAAACGGGCGTTCAGCGGTGATGCTGCCGACGATGAAGTAGCGCGTCCCCTTTTCAGAGAACGCGAAATCTCCGGCTTCGTCCAGAAATATGTACAGGCAGCGAGGCATCAGCGTCGAGGCCTTCGTGACTGGTCAGCGATCATTTCGTTGGCGTCGACAAAATGATTCTGCCCGCTACCAGCGATCATCTTCCCGGCGTCGCGAACAGGATCGGCCACGTCCGAGATGTCGATATCCAGATCGGCCACGCGGATCTGCGCGGTCATCATCTGGTGCAGGGTGGTCTGGAACAGGTCGTTGAGAGTCGCCCGCTTGCGCTGGTGGTGGGCGAGCTTGCGGTCGAGGGTGGCGAGGGCGGCGGCGATGTCGTGTTGTTCGTCCGCTGAAGGCAGAGGAAGCGGATAGTCACGCAAGAATGCGCAGGTCAGCGCAGCCTTGGTGCTTCCACCAGCGCGCCCGATGCCCTGAAGTTGTTCGTATCGGCTGCGCATGTACTGATAGACGTAGCTGGGAACTACGTCCTTACGATCAAAGCGCACGTAGGCCAGGTGCTGGCTGATCGTGGTTTCAAACTCGACCAGCGCGGTATTGCCAAGCGTTTTCCCTTGTCCGGTGATGGCGACCAACAGGCTGCCGGCAGGAACGATGGGAAGATGGCATTCCTTGACAGCGACATCGCTGACGAACTGATCGGCCGAGCGGATGATGCCGTCATGCACCTTCGCGCTGGTCAGCCAAGGCGTGGTTGGGTTGCGCCAGTATTCAGGCGTCGTCTTCCTCGGCGTTGAGCCGTTGCCGATGCGACCGAAATCGCCCAATGCGACCACGTCCCAGCTCTCCGGCATCGGCCCGATCGCAGTGTCCTTGAGCGGTTCGCCGTGCAGGCCATGGGTGAAGAGGTGCTGCATGGCCGACTGCTTGAGGTCGCGGGTGGCGGCGATCAGGCGATTCTGGGTGGCGATGGTGCGCTGCATCTTCCACAACACGGCGGCGATTTTTTGTTGTTCTGGTTTGGGTGGGACGGTGACTTCGCTTCCATGAACCATGTTGCGATTCAGGGTGGGAACGCTGACGCCACCCTTGAAGCGAGCCAAGTCAAACCACTGGAGAAAATAGTGGACGAATCTTGGAACGTTTCCATGGAAGTTGCTTACATAAAGTGACGTATTGAGCGGCCAATAATCGGTGTCGGAAAAAGTGGAATCACCGATGCTGCCGCTTCGGCCAGTTACTACGCCCGGGCCGCGAATACCGACGGTGTCGTGCCATCCAACTATCCCATTCGAGCCAAGAACTGGAATGGTGCCAACTTTCCTCGACGCGACCGGCAAATCAAAACCACGCTGCAGCGTGGCAAATGCGTCAAATCGTTTTGTGTGCCAACCAGACGAGGAACGTTCGGATGAGGACGATGGCTCGGAACTAGCCGCCCGTTGGGAGCCTTTCCCTTCTCCCTCCGGGAGAAGGTGGCCCGCAGGGCCGGATGAGGGTTCGGGCTTGGTGAGGTGCCTGGCTTCGGCCGTACCCTCACCCCTGCCCCTCTCCCGGGGGGAGAGGGGTTCAAGCGGAACTGCGGGTGCGCGCTGTTTGGACTTGCTCATAGCTGCGCCAACACCTTCGCCAGCTCCTTGTCGAGCCTGGCCTCATCCTTCTTCAATGCCGCCAGCTCCGCCACGATCGCGGGAATCTCGCGCATCACCTTGGCGTCGCCGTTGGCCAGATAGCGCGAGGGTGACAGGTTGTAGTCGTTCTCCTCCGCCTTGGCCTTGTCGATCACGGCGACCAGGCCGTCCAGCGGCTCGCCTCTCAGATACGCCGCGGCGATGCGGGTGACGGCGTCGTCGGTGAGGTGGTTCTTGGGGTTGCCCTTGCGGAATTCGCGGCTGGCGTTGACCAGCACGATTTTCCCCTTGCGATCCTTCGGCTTGTGCTTGCGCAGCACCACGATGATGCCGGCGGCGGTGGTGTTGTAGAACAGGTTATCGGGCAGCAGGATCACGCCGTCGATCAGGTCGTGCTCGACGAACCAGCGGCGGATGTTGCGCTCCCTGTCTTCGTTCTTGCTGCCGCTGCCGCGGGTCACCGCGCCGGTGTCCAGCACCACGGCGGCGCGGCCGGAGTCGCTGAGGCTGGCCACGGTGTGCTGCAGCCATGCCCAATCCGCCTTGCCGGTGGTGACGCCGCCGGTGGCCTCGAAGCGGTTGAACGGATCGTTCTCGTAGATGGCCGGGTCGAAGCTCTGGTTCCACATCGGGTTGGCGATGATCAGGTCGAAACGCTTGAGTGCGCCGCCGTCGCGGTACTTGGGGTTGCGCATGGAGTCGCCGCGCAGCACCTCGCCCTGCATGTCGTGGATGATGCGGTTCATGCAGGCGATGGCGTAGCTGGAGCCGGTGAGCTCCTGGCCGTAGAGCTTCAGCGGGATCCTGCTGAGCGGGTCGAGCCGGCGGCAGACCAGCTGCAGCTTGATCAGCAGGCCGAAGCTGCCGCAGGCGTAGTCGTAGGCCTGCTCGCCGGAGCGCGGACGCAGGATCTCGGCCATCAGAAAGCCGACTTCGCGCGGGGTGAAAAATTCACCCGCGCTCTGGCCCTGGCCTTCGGCGAACTTGCGCAGCAGGTATTCGTAGCAGCGGCCGAGAAAGTCCGGCTCCACGTCGTGCAGGCCCAGCCGGTAGCGCGGGTCGCTGAAGGTTTCGACGATGCCCTTGAGCGCCTTGTCGGACATCTCGCGCTCGCCGTTGCGGGTTTCGTTGAAATCCACCGTGTCGATCACCCCGGCCAGATCGGGGTTGGCCTTCACCAGCAGACGCACGGTGGTGGTGAGCTGCTCACCCAACGTCTTCGGTGCCTGCCCGGCGGGCCATGCAAGCGTTTCGCGGCCACTGATCACCGGCCAGCGCGTTTGCGGTGGCAGGTAGAAGCGCACTAGGCTGGGGTCGGCATCGAGCACGGTGAGTGCGGTGTCGCGCTCGCCGTAGGTTTCGGCCAGCCGCTGCACTTCGTCGTCGAACACGTCGGAGAGGCGCTTGATGAACAGCAGCGGCAGCAGGTAGTCCTTGAACTTGGGCGCGTCCTTTTCGCCGCGGATCTGGCAGGCGGCATCCCACAGCATCTGCTCCATCGGCTTGGTGCCCAGCACCTGGCTGTGCGCCACGCCGCGGCGGCGGCGCTCGGGTTTGACTTCACTGGGCGGTGGCGGCGTATCGCCGATGCCGTCTGGCACCAGGCCGGCTTCATCCATCAATTGCAGGATCGCTTCCTGCTGGGCTTTCTGCGGCTTGGACTTGCCCAGCTCCCAGCGGTTGATGGTGGCGTAGGCCACGTTGAGGCGGCCGGCGAGCTGCTCCTGGCTCAGGTTGAGCTGGGTCCGGAGCAAGGCGATGAGCTGGGAGGCTTGGTTATGATTCATGCGGCGTATGCTATAGCATAAAATATGTCATGCAAGTGCATGCTGAGCGCGATCTTGATCCGCGATCGTCTCGTGCCGTGCGACTGCGCCGTGGTTTGCTGCCCCCCAACCGGCTCGGCGGTCGATCCGGTGAATGTACCTTTGCTTGGAGCCTGAACCATGACCATTCAAATCAAATGTATCAACAAGTCAGACCGGCCGAACCCGCATGAACGGATTCTCGGCGTGGGCGGCACAAATTCCGACGGCAATCGATGGTGGCTCAACCAGACTGATGCCATAGCGGGCATCGAGAGCGGCCGGTACTCCTTCTACGTGCAGCGTGGCGGCGGCACAGTGCGCGTGCTCGTTGCGATCAGCCGTTTCGGCAACAAATATCTGAAGACCGAGGCTGACGGCGAGCAGCCAGACAATCTGCTGAGCCTGCCGGAGTGCCCGCGATAGTTTCGGCCAGGAAGGGCAATGGATTGCCCTGCTCTTTTGATGCCCGGCACAGGCTCGAATCGCGGGCGCGCTACCGACAACGGGATTCATTTCAGAGGGCTTGCGGCAAATTATTGTAGCCAAGCTACAGCGCGCTCTGCGAGCTTTTCGCAGCTACGCAGCCACCCTCGCAATGCGTGCCACCGCGGAGCCCAGCGCGCGACGCGCTTCTTCGAGGTCGTAGTCGGCCTGCAGACCCAGCCAGAAGCGTTCGCTGGTGCCGAAGGCCGCCGCCAGCCGCAGCGCGGTGTCGGCGCTGATCCCGCGTTTGCCAAGAACAATCTCGTTGATGCGGCGCGGTGGTACGTCGGTCGCGCGCGCCAGCGCATTCTGGCTGAGCGCCATCGGCTCGAGAAACTCCTTCAGCAGTACGTCGCCGGGGTGGATGTTGGGCAGCTTGTTCATGGTCAGTCCCGGAATTTCAGTGGTAGTCGACGATCCGCACGTCGTGAGCGTCGCCGTCCGCCCAGCGAAAGCAGATGCGCCACTGGTTGTTGATACGAATGCTGTACTGGCCTCTGCGGTCGCCTTTCAGGGCTTCGAGCCGGTTGGCCGGTGGCACCCGCAGATCGTTCAGATTCTCGGCGTTATTGAGCATGCGCAGCTTGCGGCGCGTGATGGTCTGCAGGTCGGCGGGCAAGCGCCGCGACGGGGTTCCGTCCCAGATCTTTTCCGCTTCCTTGTCGGCGAAGTTCCTGATCACGACACAACCATAACGCTGTTCGTTATATGACGCAAGGCGTCATGATCACAAAAACCAAAAACGGGGTCAGATTCACTTTCAGAGAGCCTGCGGAGGGTGCGGGCGATGGGACTGGTGAAGCGTGACGTGACGCCCTTGGAATGCGCCGTCATCTCGTTGATGATGCGCCGCTGTCGCCCGGTTTTTTTCACTGCGGCCGACGCCGCATCCGCGCACGGCCGCGCCGCCACCGTTGGAGGGGCTTCACGATGAAACGATGGCTCGCCTGCCTGCAGTCCGTCCTGCTGGCGTTCGCTACGCTGGGTGCGCACGCCGCCGCTGCACCGATCGAGCTGAAGGCGTACCGGTCGCTGGTGAACCTGGCCTCTCCGCAGTTCTCGCCGGATGGCGCGCGCGTCGCGTTCGTGGCGATCCGCCCCGACTTCGTGCACGACCGCTATGACCACACCCTGATGGTGGTGGACACCGCCGGCGGTGCGCCCACGGCGCTGGTGCGCGGCATGCGCGATCTTGCGATGCCGCGCTGGTCGCCGGATGGCCGCAGGATCGCCTTCATCGCCACGGTCGCCAAGCAGAAGCCGCAGATCTATGCCGTTGCCGCCGCTGGCGGCACGCCCCGGCGCATCAGCGACGCGCGCAATGGCGTCGAGCAATTCGCCTGGAGCCCCGACGGCAAGACGATCGCCTTCGTCACCCCCGACAATCCGCGGGTGAGCGCGAAAGCCAAGCGCGCGCACCATGATCTCTT
>NZ_JBTSRB010000038.1:0-28416 GCF_054637675.1 Metallibacterium sp. | reverse complement strand
GGTCAGCTCCGGTGGCTCCAGCGTGATCATGACCCTAGTCATGCTCGGCGTGCTGCTGCGTGCCAGCTACGAGATCGCGCGCGCCGAGGATGCGCGCCGCCTCGGCGCCGTCACCCCGCAGTTCGCGGAGGCCGCGGCATGAGCGATGGACGTCCGGTGATGATCATGGCCGGCGGCACCGGCGGGCACATCTTCCCCGGCCTGGCCGTGGCCGAGGTGCTGAGCGCGCGCGCGGTACCGGTGGTGTGGCTGGGCGCGGCCGGCGCGCTGGAGACGCGCCTGGTGCCGGCGCGAGGCATCCGCCTGCTGGAGCTGCCGGTGCGTGGCGTGCGTGGCAAGGGCTGGAATGCGCGTCTGCGTGCGCCGTGGATGCTGCTGGGTGCGCTGCGCGCGGCTTGGGCCGCGCTGCGTCGCGAGCGCCCGCGCAGCGTGCTGGCGTTGGGTGGCTATGCCGCGGGGCCGGGCGGTCTGGCCGCGTTCCTGCGTCGCGTGCCGCTGGTGGTGCACGAACAGAACGCAATGCCAGGGATGACCAATCGCGTGCTGGCGCGCCTGGCACGGCGCGTGCTGGTGGGCTTTCCGGATGCGCTGCCGCATGCCACGTGCAGCGGCAATCCGGTGCGCGCAGCGATCGCCGCGTTGCCTGCACCCGCGCAGCGTTTCGCCGCGCGCACGGGACGCGCGCGCCTGCTGGTGATGGGCGGCAGTCAGGGCGCGCGCGCGCTCAATCTCGGCGTACCGGCCGCACTGGCGCTGCTGCCTGCGGCTGCACGTCCCGAGGTGTGGCATCAGTGTGGCGCGCAAGGCGTGGAGATCACGCGCGCCACATATGCCGAAGCGGGCATCGAGGCGCGCGTCGAGCCATTCATCGAAACCATGGAGCAGGCCTATGCCTGGGCCGATCTGGCGCTGTGCCGCGCCGGCGCGCTGACCCTGGCCGAGCTGGCCACGGCCGGACTGGGCGCGATCCTGGTGCCGTATCCGCACGCCGTGGACGATCACCAGACGCGCAATGCCGCGTTCATGGCCGGCGCTGATGCCGCGCGTCTGTTGCCCGAATCCGCATTGAGCGCGCAATCGCTGGCGCAGGAACTCGGCACGCTGCTGGCTGATCGCGCACGCTTGCTGGACATGGCCATGGCGGCGCGCGCGCTGGCGCGGCCGGATGCCGCCGACCGTATCGCCGATGCCTGCCTGGAGGTGGCGCGATGAGCCCGCGTCGCCTGCTGCCGCACGAGGACTTCATGTACGCGTTCCGGCGCGTGCACTTCATCGGCATTGGCGGTGCCGGCATGAGCGGCATCGCCGAGGTGCTGCACACGCTGGGCTACGTCGTGTCCGGCTCGGATCGCGCAGGCTCGGTGGTCACCGAGCGTCTGGCTGCGCAGGGTATCGAGGTGCATATCGGCCACGCCGCCGCGCAGGTGCAGGGCGCCGATGCCGTGGTCGTCTCCAGCGCCATCGCCGCCGACAATGTCGAGTTGCTGGCGGCGCGCGCCGCACGCATTCCGGTGGTGCCGCGCGCCGAGATGCTGGGCGAGCTGATGCGCTTCCGTCGTGGCATCGCCATCGCCGGTACCCACGGCAAGACCACCACCACCAGCCTCACCGCCAGCGTGCTGGCCGAGGCCGGCTACGACCCGACGTTCGTGATCGGTGGCCAGTTGCTGGCCGCGGGTACGCACGCACGTCTCGGCGCCGGCGAGTATCTGGTCGCCGAGGCCGATGAATCCGACGGTTCGTTCCTGATGCTGGCGCCGGTGCTGGCCGTGGTCACCAACATCGATGCCGATCACCTGATCAATTACGGCGGCGATTTCGCGCGTGTGCGCCAGGCCTTCGATGATTTTCTGCATCGCTTGCCGTTCTACGGCACCGCGGTGCTGTGCAGCGATGACGCCGAGGTGGCCGCGCTGGCGCAGCGCACGCCGCGCAGCGTGGTCACCTACGGCACGGCCGCCAACGCCGACGTGCGCGCCAGCGCCATCGCGCAGCACGGCGCGCGCATGCACTTCGATCTGCATCTGCCCGGGCGCGATGTGGCGCTGGCGGTGAACCTCAATCTGCCCGGTCGGCACAACGTGCTCAACGCGCTGGCAGCGGCGGCGGTGGGTTGGCAACTGGGGGTCGATGCGCAAAGCATCGTCAACGCGCTGGACCAGTTCCAGGGCGTGGGCCGGCGCTTTCAGCAGCGCGGCGAGATCGCGCATGCGCGCGGGCACGCGTTGCTGGTCGACGATTACGGCCACCACCCCAGCGAACTGGCCGCGGTGTTCGCCGCCGCGCGCGGCGGTTGGCCGCAGCGCCGCCTGGTGGTGGCGTTTCAGCCGCATCGCTATTCGCGCACGCGCGATTTGCTCGATGACTTCGCGCGCGTGTTGGCCGAGGTCGATGTGCTGGTGTTGAGCGAGGTTTATGCCGCGGGCGAGACGCCGATCGCCGGTGCCGATGCGCGCGCGCTGGCGCGTGCGGTGCGTGCGCGCGGCAAGGTCGATCCGGTGCTGGTCAACAGTGCGCGAGAACTGCCGCAGGCGCTGGCGGCGCTGCTCGAAGACAACGACCTGCTGCTGCTGATGGGCGCGGGCGATATCGGTCAGACCGCCAATGCGCTGGCGCATGCCGGCAAGGTGCTTGAGGAGGACAAGGCATGAGCCACGTCGATGATGCGCGCGCCTTCGGTCGCGTCGCGGTGGTGATGGGCGGCACCTCGGCCGAGCGCGCGGTATCGCTGGATTCGGGCAGCAACGTGCTCGCCGCGCTGCGCGCGCGCGGTGTCGATGCGCACGGCATCGACGGCATCCCCGCGCTGCTGGATGCGGTGCGCGCCGGACACTTCGCGCGCGTGTTCAACATTTTGCATGGCGGCGGTGGCGAGAACGGCGAACTGCAAGGCGCGCTGCAGTCGCTGCGCATTCCGTTCACCGGCTCGGGCGTGCTGGGTTCGGCGCTGTCGCTGGACAAGATTCGCGCCAAGCAGGTGTGGCAGGCACTGGATCTCTCGACGCCGCGCTTCAAGGCTCTGACACGTGGTGCCGACGTGCATGCGGCGGCGCGCGCGATCGGTTTTCCGCTGGTCGTGAAGCCGGCTTGGGAAGGCTCCAGCGTGGGCGTTACCCGCGTGTTCGCAGACAAAGATCTGAACGCTGCGGTCGAACTGGCCCAACGCTATCCCGGCGATCTGCTGATGGAAACGCTGATCGAGGGCGACGCGAACGAGGGGGGTGAGTACACCGTCAGTATCCTCGGGCGCGAAGTGCTGCCAACGATCAAGATCGTGCCCAAGGGCGAGTACTACGACTACAACGCCAAGTACGTCGCCGAAGACACTTTGTATATCTGTCCAGGTTTGTCGGGTGCTGCCGAGCAGGCGATGCGCACGTTGGCGCTGGCTGCGTTCGACGCGCTGGCGTGCTCGGGCTGGGCGCGTGTGGACATCATGCGCGATCACCATGGACACGACTGGCTGCTCGAGGTCAACACCGCGCCCGGCATGACCAGCCATTCACTGGTGCCCAAGGCCGCCGCCGCGGCTGGCATGGATTTCGAAACCCTGTGCTGGCGCATTCTGGAAACATCCTTGCCGACGGAGGCGCCGTGACGCGCGCCAGCGCCATCCGTCTGAGTGGCTGGCTGCTGGCGCTGGCG
The DNA here is from genome assembly GCF_054637675.1 of Metallibacterium sp. Classification (NCBI taxonomy): domain Bacteria; kingdom Pseudomonadati; phylum Pseudomonadota; class Gammaproteobacteria; order Lysobacterales; family Rhodanobacteraceae; genus Metallibacterium; species Metallibacterium sp. The sequence continues at coordinate 24,771 of NZ_JBTSRB010000038.1, read as the reverse complement.
GTGCTGGCCGTGCCGGTGGTCGCGGTGCTGCGTGGCTGGCTGGCGGCGGGGCAGTGGCCGGTGAAATACCTCACCATCGATGCGCCGTACACGCATGTCAGCGCCGCCGAGGTCGCCGTCGCGGTGCAGCCGCTGCTGCAGAAAGGCTTTTTCGCGGTCGATCTGCAGCGCGTGCGCGCGGCGGTCGCGGCGTTGCCGTGGGTGGCCGCGGTCGAGGTGCGCAAGCGCTGGCCGAATACCCTGGTCATCAGCCTGCGCGAGCACCAGCCGTGGGCGCGCTGGACCGGGAATCGCCTGGTTGGCGCCGATGGCAGCCTGTTCAGCGTGCCCGCCGCGCAGATGCCGGCGGCGCTGCCGCAATTGATCGGCCCGCACGGCACGCTGCCCGAGGTGATCGCGTTCTACCGCGGCGCCGCTGTCGCCTGCACGCCACGCGGCCTGCATGTGGCCGGGGTGCAACTGACCGCGCGCGGCAGCTACACGCTGGAGCTGGCCGATGGCGCGCGCATCGTGATCGGCCGCGACCAGTCGCAGCAGCGTCTCGGTCGGTTCCTGACGGTGTGGCCGCAACTGGCGGCGCACCACAGCCAGATGTTCGTGTATGCCGATTTGCGCTACGCCAACGGTTTTGCCGTGCGCTGGCCGGATGCGTCCGCGCCATCCGCCACGTCCTCTTCCACGCCCAGTGCAGGAAATACCTGAGCCATGAACCGACGCAGCGACAAGCAACTGGTGGTGGGGCTCGATATCGGCACCTCGAAGGTCATGGCCGTGGTCGGCGAATACGCGCGCGGCGAACCGGTCGAGGTGATCGGAATCGGCTCGCACGTGGTGCGCGGCATGAAGCGCGGCGCGGTGGTGGATATCGAATCGACCATGCACGCGATCCGCGGCGCGGTCGAGGAGGCCGAGCTGATGGCTGGCTGCGAGATCCGCTCGGTGCACGCGTCGATTTCCGGCAGTCATCTGGAAACGCTGAACTCGCATGGCACCGCGGCGATCCGCGAGCGCGAAGTCAGCGCCGCCGACATCGAGGCGGTACTCGCGGCGGCCAGTGCGGTGGCCATCCCGGCCGATCGCAAGGTGCTCTACAAGGAGCCGCAGGAGTTCCGCATCGATGGTCAGGACGGCATCCGTCATCCGGTCGGCATGAGCGGTGTGCGTCTGGAGGCCAACGTGCATCTGGTCACCGGCGCGGCCAGTCCGGTGCAGAACCTGGTCAAATGCATCGAGCGTTGCGGCATCACCGTGGATGCGCTGATTCCAGCCGCCACCGCCAGCGCGCGCGCCGTGCTCACCGACGACGAGCGCGAGCTGGGCGTATGCCTGATCGACATCGGTGCCGGCACCACCGACATCGCCATTTACGCGCAGGGCGCGGTGCGCTACACGCGCGCGCTGCCGGTGGGCGGCGATCAGGTGACCAACGACATCGCCTTCGGCATCCACACGCCCACGGCCAACGCCGAGGAAATCAAGATCAAGTACGCCTGCGCGCTGCCGCAGTTGGCGCACAGCGACGAAACCGTGCAGGTGCCCAGCGTCGGCGATCGCCCGCCGCGGCGCCTCGCGCGTCAGGCGCTGGCGCAGTGCGTGCACGACCGCTACGAGGAAATCTTCGAGATGGTGCAGGACGAGCTGCGCCGCTCGGGCCTGGACAACCTGCTCAGCGCCGGCGTGGTGCTGACCGGTGGCGCGGCGCCGATGGAGGGCGCGCTGGAGCTGGCCGAGGAGGTATTCCACAAGATGGTGCGCATCGGCATGCCGCAGATGGTCGGCGGCAAGGCCGAGGCGGTGGCCAATCCGGTGCACGCCACCGCCGTGGGGCTGCTGCTGCACGCGGCGCGCGGTGATGTAGCCGTGCCCAGCGGCAATCTGGATCGCATGATCGGCCGGCTCAAGGGCTGGCTGGGGAAGAACTTTTGAACGCGCGTTACTGCCGGACAGATCAAACACCCGCGTGTTTGACCGGCGCGCGTGGCCGGCCGCTGCAATCGGCGCTGGCGCACCAGGCAATTCGATGGCACCGGAACGCCATCGGCGGCGGCAACGCCGCATCCCCGAGCAACGCCGGATGCGTGCCCTCGGGGCCACCGCAAGCAGATGCAATTCAACGGAGGACGGGACATGTTTGAAATGATCGAAAGGGCAACACCCAACGCAATCATCAAGGTGATCGGCGTGGGCGGCGGCGGCGGTAACGCCGTGGCGCACATGCTGGGTTGCGACATCGAAGGCGTGGAGTTCATTTGCGCCAACACCGATGCGCAGGCGCTGAAAAACTCGGGTGCGCGCCAGGTGCTGCAGCTCGGCGCCAACGTCACCAAGGGTTTGGGTGCCGGTGCCAATCCCGAGGTCGGTCGTCAGGCCGCGCTGGAGGATCGCGAGCGCATCGACGAGGCGCTAGCCGGCGCCGATATGGTGTTCATCACCGCCGGCATGGGCGGCGGCACCGGAACCGGCGCGGCGCCGGTGCTGGCGCAGCTGGCCAAGGAACGCGGCATCCTGACCGTGGCCATCGTCACCAAACCGTTCCCGTTCGAGGGCCGGCGGCGCATGCAGGTGGCGTTGAAGGGCATCGAGGATCTGTCCCAGCATGTCGATTCGCTGATCACCGTGCCCAACGAGAAGCTGCTCAGCGTGCTCGGCCGCGAGGCCACCATGCTCAGCGCGTTCAAGGCCGCCAACGAGGTGCTGGTCGGTGCGGTGCGCGGCATCGCCGATCTGATCACTCGCCCCGGCTTGATCAACGTGGACTTCGCCGACGTGCGTACGGTGATGAGCGAGATGGGCATGGCGATGATGGGCAGCGGCACCGCGCGCGGCGATGATCGCGCCCAGGCCGCGGCCGAGGCGGCGATCAGCAACCCGTTGCTGGACGACGTGAACCTGAACGGCGCCAGCGGCATTCTGGTCAACATCACCGCCGGTCCCAACATGACCATGCGCGAGTTCGATGAGATCGGTCGCGTGGTGCACGACTTCGCCGCCGAAGACGCCACCGTGGTGATCGGCACCACGCTCGACGCCGAGATGCAGGACGACGTGCGCGTCACCGTGGTCGCCACCGGACTCAACCGCAACGTGGCGCGCAGCACGCGCCCCGCGGCGCGCGAGGAGATGGTGACGCCGCAGCCGCGTCCACGTCCGGTGATGCTGCGCACTGGCACCGGACCGGCCGTGGCCGTCGCGCCGGCACGCGCCAGCGCCAGCGTGCCGCGCGTGCGTGCCGACGAGCAGGCCGACGCCATGCAGCAGCAGGTCACGCCGCCGCCGGCGGGTTTCGACTACATCGACATCCCGGCCTTTTTGCGCAAGCAGGCCGACTGAGCCGACGCTCGGTCGCAGGATCGCGGCTGGCGCCTGTCGCCACCGTCGCCCCCGTCCGCGGGGGTGGCGGCAGGTCAGGTGTCGGTGGTGCGGCGCCGGTAATTACTATACGTCAAGGTTTACTTTATCCCCCGTAAACCCTGTGTTACATTCCGGGCCACTTTGGCAGCTGCCCCGCCAGGTTAAAACAATGATCAAGCAGCGCACGTTGAAAAACGTCATCCGCGCCACCGGCGTCGGCTTGCACACCGGGGACAAGGTCTACATGACCCTGCGCCCGGCTGCGCCCGATACCGGTATCGTGTTCCGCCGCACCGACTTGCCGACGCCGATCGACATTCCCTCGCGCTGCGAGTTCGTCGGCGACACTCAGTTGTCCAGCACGCTGGTGCGTGATGGCGCCCGCGTCGGCACCGTCGAGCACCTGCTGTCGGCCATGGCGGGTCTGGGCATCGACAATGCCTATGTCGATTTATCCGCGCCGGAAGTGCCGATCATGGACGGCAGTGCCGGTCCCTTCGTATTTCTGCTGCAATCGGCGGGTATTGAAGAGCAAGCCGTCGCCAAGCGCTTCATTCGCATCAAAAAGCCGATCAAGGTCGAGGACGGCGACAAATGGGCGCGCTTCGAGCCTTTCAACGGCTTCAAGGTGGGTTTTTCCATCGAATTCAAGCATCCGCTGTTCACTTCACGCACCTCACGGGCGGAGATCGATTTTTCCACCACCTCGTTCGTCAAGGAAGTCAGCCGCGCGCGCACCTTCGGCTTCATGCACGACATCGAAATGCTGCGCGAGCGCAACCTCGCCATGGGCGGCTCGATGGACAATGCCATCGTGCTCGATGACTACCGCGTGCTCAACGAGGACGGCCTGCGCTACGAGGACGAGTTCGTCAAGCACAAGATCCTTGATGCGATTGGCGATTTGTATCTGCTCGGTCACAGCCTGATCGGCGCGTTCTATGGCCACAAGTCCGGGCATGAGCTCAACAACCGCCTGCTGCGCACGCTGATGGCCGATGCCGCGGCTTGGGAAGAGGTCAGTTTCGACGACGCCGAGCTGGCGCCGATCTCCTACGCGCATCCGGCGCAGGCGATCTGAATCACAGTTTGGATTGCTGACACAATTCGTGACGAAAGTGCGGGTTTCGGCCCGCGCCCGCGATTACGATTTGGCGAGGGATGCCAAAGCCATGAAACGGGCCCGCAGTTCCGGGTCTAGAAGGGAATTCGCCGCGGCGCGCAGATGACGCGCGGCTGCGGGGGAAAGCGCAAGTCGCGCTGTCGGCTCAGGAGGGGGCGCAGGCAGTGGGGCAATTTTGATGGTCAGTGTGCGTGCGCTCACCCCAAGGGTGCGCGCCAGGCGCAGGATCGCGGCCTGCTCCATGCGCAGCCGTGATGCCCACGCCGCGCTGCTGGCCACGAAAACGATGCGCTCGCCGTGTACGCCACCCAGCCTTACTTGCTCGGCCAGCGTGGGTAGCAAGCGTTGGCGCAGTTGCTGATCCAGTTTCTCCAGGACCGCGGCCTTGGTGAACAGGTCGCCGAGACTGCTGCAGTCCGCAAGACTCTGTGGGCCGCACACGCGACGCGACTGCCGACGGGGCGATTGCATGAACCGTGAACCTCGGAATTGCCGAACATGAACATCATACTGGTCTCCGACTCGCGCAAGGCGCCCCGCAGCATCGACCTGCGCCATTCGCGCCAGCGTCTGCTGGCGCTGGGCGCGCTGGCCGGCAGTGCGCTGGCTCTGATCGCACTGGGCGTGGCGCTGAGCTGGCTGATCTACAGCCCGCGCGATCACGCGCTGGCTGAAGTACGCACGCTGCGCGCGCAGTTGAGCGCACAGCGAGCCGATCTCGATAGCGCGCAGCGCGGCGCGCAGCGCGATCTCAACGCGCTGGCGGTCAAGCTGGGTCAGCTCGAAGCGCAGTCGTTGCGCCTGGGCGCGCTGGGCGAACGCCTGGCGCGGGCCGGAAAACTTGACGGTGGCGAGTTCAACTTCGACACCGACCCCGCGATCGGCGGACCGGAAGTACCCCTGCAGCAGGTCAGCGCGCTGCCGCAGGACATCGACCGCGGCCTCACCGCCTTGCGCCTGCGTTTCGACGCGCAGCAGACCCAGCTCGGCCTGCTTGAGCGCCTGCTGCTGGATCGCAAGGTCGATGCCGCGGCACAGCCCAGCGGCATGCCAGTGGCCAACGGCTTCATCGATTCCTACTACGGCCCACGCACCGATCCGTTCACCGGTGGCCGCGAATTCCACACCGGGCTCGATATTGACGCGCCCGCGGGCACGCCGATCACCAGCGTGGCGCGCGGCATCGTCAGCTTCGCCGGGGTGCGCAACGGTTACGGCAATGTCGTCGAGGTGGACCACGGCAACGGTTATCTGACCCGCTACGCGCACGCCGAAAAACTGCTGGTGCACGTCGGCGAGCCGGTGCGCGTCGGGCAGGAACTGGCGCTGGTGGGCTCGACAGGACGCTCCACCGGACCGCACGTGCATTTCGAGGTCTGGTATCGCGGCAAGGTCATCAATCCGCTGGCCTTCGTGAAGGCCCGGCGTCGTTTGTAAGTGTTGCGGCCGCGCGCCTTGCTGCGCACATGTCAGTGCGTGCCTGGCCGCGGCACGCCCTCGCCGTTGAATTCGCGCCGCGCGCCGCCATCCGAAGCCGGGTGTCGGCGTAGTATCCTCTGCCTTTTGCGCGGCCCGGCCGCGCCACCGTTGCGAGCGATCCCCTGATGTTGAATCGAGTCTTGACCGGCGTTTTTGGCAGTCGCAACGAGCGTGTGGTGCGGCAGCTGCAGCGCAAGGTCGCGCGCATCAATGCGCTCGAACCCGCATGGGGGAAGTTCACTGACGACGAACTCAAGGGCAAAACCGTGGAATTCCGCGCGCGTCTGGCCAAGGGCGAGAGCATCGATGATCTGCTGCCCGAGGCCTTCGCTACCGTGCGCGAGGCCGCGCAGCGCGTGATCGGCATGCGCCATTACGACGTGCAGATGATCGGCGGCATGATCCTGCACATGGGCAGGATCGCCGAGATGCGCACCGGCGAAGGCAAGACCTTGGTGGCGACGCTGCCGGTGTACCTCAACGCGCTGGAAGGCAAAGGCGTGCACGTGGTCACCGTCAACGACTACCTGGCGAAGCGCGACTCCGCCTGGATGGGCAAGATTTACGGCTTCCTCGGCATGAGCGTGGGCGTGGTTTATCCGGGCATGGAGAACGCCGACAAGTCCGGCGCCTACGCCGCCGACATCACCTATGGCACCAACAACGAATTCGGCTTCGACTATCTGCGCGACAACATGGCCTTGAGCAAGGATCAGCGCTTCCAGCGCGGCCTGCACTACGCCATCGTCGACGAGGTGGATTCGATCCTGATCGACGAGGCGCGCACGCCGCTGATCATCTCCGGCCCGGCCGAGGATTCGCCTGAGCAGTACATCAAGGTCAACCGCATCGTGCCCAACCTGATTCGGCAGGAGAAGGAGGACAGCGAAGGCGACTACTGGGTGGACGAAAAACAGAAGCAGGTGTATCTGTCGGAAGAGGGCATGGAACACGCCGAGCAGTTGCTGCGCCAGGGCGGCGTGATCGACGCGGACACCAGCCTGTACGACACGCGCAACCTGGGCGCGGTGCATCACCTCAACGCCGGCTTGCGCGCGCACGCGCTGTACCACCGCGATGTCGATTACATCGTGCGCGATGGCGAGGTGATCATCGTCGACGAGTTCACCGGGCGTACGCTGCCCGGACGACGCTGGTCCGAGGGTTTGCATCAGGCGGTCGAGGCCAAGGAATCCGTGCCCATTCAGCGCGAGAACCAGACCCTCGCCACGATCACCTTTCAGAACCTGTTCCGCATGTATCGCAAGCTCTCGGGCATGACCGGAACGGCCGATACCGAGGCCTACGAGTTCCAGTCGATCTACGGTCTCGAAGTGGTGGTCATCCCCACGCACCGGCCGATGGTGCGCAATGACCACCACGACCTGGTGTTCCTCAACCGCGATGCCAAATACAACGCGGTCATCGCCGATATCAAGGACTGCTACCAGCGTGGCCAGCCGGTGCTGGTGGGCACCACCTCGATCGAGGTGTCCGAGCTGCTTTCGCAGAAACTGCGCGCGGAGAAAATCCCGCACGAAGTGCTCAACGCCAAGCAGCATGAGCGCGAGGCGCAGATCGTCGCGCAGGCGGGGCGTCCCAAGGCGGTGACCATCGCCACCAACATGGCCGGGCGCGGCACCGACATCGTGCTGGGTGGTTCGCTGGATGCCGAGCTGGCCGCGTTGCCGGCCGATGCCGGCGACGCCGAGCGCCAGCGTGTGAAGGCCGAATGGCAGAAGCGCCACGACGAGGCCATCGCCGCCGGAGGCTTGCACATCATCGGCACCGAGCGCCATGAATCGCGGCGCATCGACAATCAGTTGCGCGGCCGCTCCGGCCGGCAGGGCGATCCGGGTTCCTCGCGCTTTTACATCGCGCTCGAGGACAACCTCATGCGCATCTTCGGTGGCGAGGCGGTGGCGCGCTGGATGCGCGCTTTCGGCATGAAGGAAGACGACGCCATCGAGGAGCGCATGGTTTCGCGCCAGATCGAGAAGGCGCAACGCAAGGTCGAGCAGCACAACTTCGACATCCGCAAGAACCTGCTGGAGTTCGACGATACCGCCAACGACCAGCGCAAGGTGATCTACGAGCAGCGCAATGAGTTGCTGGATGCCAGTGAGGTCGCCGAATCGATCCACGATATTCGCGCCGACGTGTTCGCCGAGCTGGTCAACCGTCACGTTCCGCCGGACAGCGTCGACGAGCAGTGGGACATCGCCGGACTGGATCGCGCACTGGCCACCGACTACGCCATCGAGCTGGATCTGCCCAACTGGATCGAGACGCAGAGCGACGTCAACCACGAGCGCATCCTGCGCCACGTGTTGGAGGTCGCCGAACGCCAGTTCGCGGAGAAGGAAGCCGCGCTCGGCGCCGAGAACATGCGGCAGTTGGAAAAGCAGGTCATGCTCACCGTGCTCGACAACGCCTGGAAGGAGCATTTGTCCAGCATGGATTACCTGCGTCAGGGCATTTACCTGCGCGGTTACGCGCAGAAGCAGCCCAAGCAGGAATTCAAGCGCGAATCGCTGCTGTTGTTTTCGAGCATGCTCGATGGCGTCAAGGCCGAGGTCACGCAGATCCTCGCGCGCATCCGCCTGCAGAGCGAAGCCGAAATCGCGGCCATGGAAGCCGAGCGCCAGGATCAGGCGCAGCGCGCCGCGCTGGAATTCCGGCACGCCGAGGTTAGCGGCTACGCCGCGCCGCCGGCCGATGGCGATGTGGTCGAGGCGCGCTTCGGCGAGCAGGCTGCGACGGTGGCGCTGGCCGCGCCGGCCACCGTGGTGCGCGATGGCCCCAAGGTCGGCCGCAACGAACCCTGCCCGTGCGGCTCCGGCAAGAAGTACAAGCACTGCCACGGCCGTCTGGGCTGAGCAACACCCGCGGCAAGCCTTGGCTGCATGCTGAGCCGGGGCTTATTCCTCGCCGCGCGGATCGCGCTTGCGCGTGGCCTCGGCGGCGACGCTGACGAACTCCGGCTCGGCGCTGTCCAGACGCATCGCGGTCAGGCGCCCTCCCCATACGCAGCCTGTGTCCAACCCGAATACACCCAGTCCGGCGAAGCGGCCCAGCGCGGACCAATGCCCGAACACGATGCGCGTTTCCCGGCGCAGCATGCCCGGCACTTCGAACCATGGATACAGTCCGGCCGGCTGGCTGCCGGGGCTGCCTTTGGCGTCGAAGTCCAGACGTCCACGCGCATCGCAATAGCGCATGCGCGTGAGCACGTTGATGCCGGCACGCAGCCGCTCGGTGCCCTTCAGGCCCGGATGCCACAGCGCCGGACGATTGCCGAACAGGTGCTGCAGCAAGCGCGCATGCTGCGGGCCACGCAGTTCGCGCTCGATTTCAGTGGCCACGCGCTGCGCCTGCTTCAGGTTCCAGCGTTGCGCGAATCCGGCGTGCACCAGCGTGTAGTTGAGCGCGGCGTCGTGGTACAGCAGACGGCGCGTGCGCAGCCATTCCAGCAGCGGCTCGCGATCGTGGGCGAACAACACGCCGCGCAGTTCCGGGTTGACGCGCGCCTGGGCGGCCTCATCGCGTTGCGCCACCGCCAGCAGGCTGAGGTCGTGATTGCCCAGCGTGACCACGGTGCGATCACCCAGATCGCGCACCAGGCGCAGCACTTCCAGCGATTGTCCGCCGCGGTTGACCAGATCGCCGCAAAACCATAGTCGGTCGCGCGCCGGATCGAAGCGCAGGCGCTCGATCAGGCGCTGCAATTCGGGGTAGCAGCCTTGTATGTCGCCTATGGCCCAGATCGCCATCAGCGCAGCCCTCGGAGCGCGTGCGACAAATGGGAATGCGCACGCTGTTCTTTGGCGCGATGCACGTTCAATGCAGAATGCGCGGGGTGCTGAGCACGAACGCGGGGATGTCGGCGGCGAAGCGCGTGCCGTCCACGGCTTGCATCATGTAGCTGCCTTGCATCGTACCCAGACTGGTCTTGAGTACCGCGCCCGATGTGTACTCGTATTGCTCGCCCGGCTGCAGCAGCGGTTGCACGCCGACCACGCCATCGCCGCGCACTTCCTCGGTGCGGCCCTCGGCATCGGTGATCAACCAGTGGCGGCTGAGCAGGCGCGCGGCAACGCCTCCGGCATTGTGCAGACGCACGGTATAGGCGAAAGCGTAGCGCTGCGCATCGGGTTCGGATTGCTCGGGCAGATAGCGGCTTCGCACCTGCACGGCGACGTGGTAGGCATTCAGATCGGACATGCGCGGATTGTGGGCCAGTGCCGCGGGCAGCGGCAAGCGTCGCGCACTCAAAGTACGGATGCCGCACGCGCGACGCCGAATTGCTGCGCGAGGCGCACGAAGTCGGCCGGCGCGAGACGCTCGGCGCGCAGTTGCGGATCGATGCCACAGACGCGGATGGCATCCGCATCAAGCACGCCGCGCAGCGCGTTGCCCAGGGTCTTGCGACGCTGACCGAAGGCCGCGCGCACGACTTGCTCGAGCGCCGCAGGCGCAACCTGCGGCAGTGCCTCGCGCGCCAGCGGGGTCAGCCGCACCACCGCGGATTCGACCCTGGGTGGCGGCCGGAACGCGCGCGCCGGCACCTGCAGCAGCGGCTCGACCGTGCACGCCAGTTGCAGCATCACGCTCAGGCGCCCGTAATCCTTACCGCCCGGCGCCGCGGCCATGCGCTCGACCACTTCCTGCTGCAGCATGAAATGCATGTCGCGGATATGCGCGGCGTAGGCCAGGCAGTGGAACAGGATCGGACTGGAAATGTAGTAGGGCAGGTTGCCGACGATGCGCAGCGGCCGCGCGGCCGCCAGCATGCCCAGATCGACCTTGAGCACGTCGGCATGCAGCAACTGCAGCATGCCGACCGCGGCGGCACGCGCGCGCAGCGGTTCGAGCAGATCAAGGTCCAGCTCGATCGCGGTCAGCACGCCGGCGGCGCGCAGCAGCGGCAGGGTCAGCACGCCCTCGCCGGGGCCGATCTCGAGCAGCGCGTCGCCGGGTTGCGGCGCCACGGCCGTGACGATGCGTTCGATGATGTCGCGATCGTGCAGAAAGTGCTGGCCGATATGCTTTTTCGGCCGCGTCGCGCCGTTCATGCGGCCTGCGCACGGCGCGCAGACAGTTGCAGCGCCATGCGCGCGGCGCTGAGCAGGCTGTTGACCTCGGCGCGATTGTGGCCGGCGATGTCCAGCGCGGTGCCGTGGTCGACCGAGGTGCGCACGTAGGGCAAGCCCAGGGTGATATTGACGCCACTGTCGAATGCTTCGGCCTTGAGCACTGGCAGCGCCTGATCGTGGTACATGGCCAGTACCGCATCGTAGCGCGCGCGCGCGGCCGGCGCGAAGGCGGTATCGGCGGGCAGCGGTCCGAGCAGGTGCATGCCGTCGCCGCGCAGTGCATCGAGGGTCGGAATGATGATATCGATCTCTTCGCGGCCGAGATGTCCGTTTTCACCGGCGTGCGGATTCAGCCCAAGCACGGCGATGCGCGGTGCGGGTATGCCGAAATCGCGCTGCAGACCGTGCCACAGCGCGCCCAGCACGCGGCGCAGCCGTTCTGGCGTGATCGCTGCCGGCACCGCGGCCAACGGCAAATGCGTGGTCGCCAACGCGATGCGCAGGTGCGGGCCGGCCAGCAGCATCAGCACGTCGGCGGCGGTGCGCGCGGCGAAGAATTCGGTGTGGCCGGTGAATGGAATGCCGGCATCGTTGATGATGCCCTTGTGTACCGGCCCGGTGACCAGCGCGGCGTAATGGCCAGCGCGGCAGGCGTCGCTGGCGCGCGCCAGGGTTTCCAGCACGTAGGCGGCGTTGCGCGCATCCAGATGCCCCGGAGTCTCCGGCTGTGCCAGCACCACCGGCAGCACGCGCAGCCGGCCGCGCGCGCGCGCGCCGATGGCCTGATCGTCGGCATCGCTCAAATGCAGCGGCAAGCCCAGCCGGGTGGCCGCGCGACGCAGCAGATCGGGATCGGCGCAGGCAACCAGGTCGGCCGCCAGGTCGGTGTGGGCGAGACGCACTGCCAATTCCGGGCCGATGCCGGCCGGCTCACCCGGCGTCAGCAGCAGACGCGGCGGCGCCGCGTGCATACATCAGCCCTGCGGCGCAGCGGCGGTGCCCGCCGCCTTGGGCAGCATGATGCGCACGTAGGCGCTGGAACGCAGATCGCGCAGGAAGCTGTTGTAGGCGTCCTCGGCCTTGCGGCTGCCGATAGCCATGCGCGCCTGTTCGCGCTGTACCTGCGCCGTGCGATCCGCCTGGCGCGTGCCGAGGCGCTGCACCAGCAACCAGCCCTCGGGCACCTGCAGCGGTTGGCTGACCTCGCCATCCTTCAGCGTGGGCAGTACCTTGCCGACCACTGTTCCCCAGTGATCGACGGTGAACCAGCCCATGTCGCCGCCGTCATTGGCGGTGGTGTCGTCCTGCGAATCCTTGCGCGCCAGCGTGGCGAAGTCGGCCTTGTGATCAACGATATCCTCGCGCAAGGCGAGAATCCTGGCATCGGCCTGTGCGCTGCTGACCAGATCGGAGGTGCGGATCAGCAGATCGCGCGCATGGAACTCGGTGACGATCACCGGCGGTGCCGCACGCCGGCCTTCCAGCTTGAGGATGTAGAAACCCTCGGGCGCGCGCAGCGGCGGGGTGACTTGTCCGGGCTGCATCTTGATGGCCAGATCGGCCAGCGCGGGCGCCAGCTCATCCACGCGGCGCCAGCCGACCACGCCGCCATCCAGGGCGTTTGGCGCCTGCGAATAGCGAATGGCGGCAGCCTTGAAATCCATGCCGCCGGCGATCTGCTTCTCGACCTCGTCCGCCTTGGCCTTGGCGGCGCTGACCTGATCCGGTGAGGCGCCCTCGGGCACCGCGATGAGAATCTGCGCGATGTTGACCTCGCCGGCCTTGAACAGCGGGCTGTTGATCAGGTTGTTGACCTCGGCGTCGCTGACCTGCACGGCGCCGTGGATCACGTTGTCGCGCAGCTTCTGCACCATGATCTGCTCGGCGATCTGCTTGCGAAACGCGGCATAGTCGATGCCCTGTTGCGCCAGCGACTGGCGCAACTGCGTCAGGTCAAGGTGATTCTGCTGGGCGATGTTCTGCACCGCGGCGTCGATTTCCTGATCCGTGGCGCGCACACCGTTTTCCTCGGCGCGCTGCACCTGCAGCTTCATCAGGATCAAACGCTCCAGCACCTGACGCTCCAGCACCGGCTTGGGCGGCAGCGCTTGCGGGTTCTGCGCGAACTGCCGCTGCACTTGCGTCAGCGCAGCATCGAGTTCGCTTTGCAGCACCACACCGTCATTGACCACGGCGACGATGTGGTCCAGCGGCTGCATGGGCTGCAGCAGTTGCGCCTGGGCGATGAGCGGCACGGAAAGTGCCAGCGCCAGCACGAGGAGGGCGGAATTTCGCTTCATGGAGAACAGGCTCGCAGCCGCGGTACGGCGGAATTATTGATAGCCAAGAATAGCATGCGAGAGAAAGTTGCCCGTGCGGGAGCCGAGCCCGCCGATGCCATTGAATACCACCTCGAGCATGATTGCATTGGTCTCGTTGCCCTGAAAGTTGGTCACGTAGCGGCGCAGCACGCCACGCACGGACACGCAGCAGCTATCCCATTCCACGCCGCCAAAAGCTTCCAGTGTCTTGTGGTTCGCCACCGAGTAGTCCCAGCGCCCAACCAGACTCCAGCTCGGGCTGACCGGCCACAGCGCCGACACGTCGTACTGATCGAACAGTCCGCGCCGGTAGCGATACGCCAGATTCAGCACGCCATCGCCATTCAGCCGACGTTGGATTCCGACGCTCGACACGGTGGTGCGATGCAGGTTGGGGTCGTACTGCTGGGTGAGGTCGAGGCTCCAGTTGCGGCTCAAGCCCACGCTGACCATGCCGACATAGGCCGAGCCGGCTTGATTGAGCACCGGATAACCTGGCAGTTGCACGCGCTGCGGGGTGAAGTAGCGGATCTGGCCGATGCCCGCGGAAAAGCGTTGGATGCCCGAGCTGTCGATCAGGCGCGTGCTCAACGCCAAGGTCAGATTGTTGGCGTTCACTTGGCGGTCGGCGCCGGTGTACTGATTGCTGCTGAACAGGCTCCACCAGTCGAACGTCAGCGGCTGCGTATCGAAGATCGGCAAGTTGTTCTGGTTGCGGTAGGGCACGTACAGGTAATACGCGCGTGGCTCCAGGGTTTGCGTGTAGCTGTGGCCGAACAGATTGACGCTGCGGTCGAAGATCAGGCCGCTGTCGAGTTGCGCGATGGGCAGTGCGCGCGAAGGATCGCCGTTGTTGCCCTGCAGCCAGTACCGTGTGTAGCGAAAACCCAGCCTGGGGCGCAAAAACCACGCCGCGCCCTGCAAGGGCGCTTCCAGGTACGGGTACAGATCGAGACGATCGCCCTCTGGTGCACCGTGCTTGCGGAAGGCCACCGCTTCGCTGCGCAGGCCGAAGATCAGAGGCCCGCTGAGCGGAATATCCAGATCCAGCACGCCGCGCGGCAGGCGGCTGTAGGGCTGCACGTCCTGCGGCAACGTCGGATCGGTGAGCTGGTAGGTGTCCACGCCCAGCGCCGCGTTCCACCAACTGCCACCGCCGTTGATGTAGGCGCTGGAGCCGAGCAGGCTGGTCGCGGCGAGGGTCAGGCTGTTGCCGAAATCCTCGAAGTAGGTATTGTCGCTGACGCGGTTGATGTTGGCATTGAAGCTCCAGTCCGGAGTCAGCGCGGTGCTGTCCTGGTACTGCAGCATCCAGCGCTTGCCGCCGTAGAGGTTGTCGTGGGGCATGTAGTTGAAGTTCAACTCACCCTTGCTGGCATCGAGCAGATAACGGAACTGGCCGCCCAGCATCGGGCCGCGCAGGCTGTAAAACGCCGGCTCCAGGGTGGCATCGTAGTTAGGCGCGAGATTGAGGTAATAGGGGACGCGCAGATACATACCGCTGTTGCTGGAGCCGCCGAAACTGGGTGCCAGGAATCCGCTCAGGCGCTGGCCGTTGACTGGAAAGCGCATCCACGGCAACCACAAGAACGGCACGCCCATGAAGCGCATGCTGACATCGTGCGCGATGCCGATGCCGGTGGCGCGGTTGATGTCGAACTGGTGGCCCTGGAAATCCCACAGCCGGCTTTGCGGATCGCAAGTGCTGTAGGTGGCGTCCTGATAGCGGCTGTGCACGCTGTCGAGAATCTGCGCGCTGCGCGCGCGACCGTTGCCGCGCGCTTGCAGCAACTGGTAGCGCACCTGCCGGGCATCGGCGCGTTCGGGCGTGGTGGTGCCGCTGATGCTCTGCGCTGAAAGCAACAGGCTCTGATCCTGATAGGTGACGCCGCCATATGCGCTGTACGCCGTGGTGCTGCGCGTGTAATCGACATTGGGCGCCTGCAGCAGATGATCGCCGCGCGCCAGATGCACGTGGCCACTGAGCTGGTATTGCTCGCCATCACTGCTGCGGGCGTTGGCGGCGTGGATTTGCACCGGCAGTTTGGCGCGCGCGTTGCGGTTGGTCGCGGGCAGGCCGGGCACATAGAAATCCAGCAGATCGTTTCTGCGGCACTGGCTGTAGTTGTAGCGTGGGCGCGCGCAGTCGCGGGCGCCGAGCGGACACAGCGCATCCGCACCCTGCGCCAGGGTCGCGGCACTGGCGTCGAACAAGACAAGAGAGAGGGCAAGAACAACCAGTCGCCGATGCGGCAATGAACGCAAGCAGGGCACGCGCGGCATCCCCAGGAAGACGCGCGTAAACTAGCAGAAGCCCCACGCAATCGGGAACGCGTTCGCTCATGAACGACGCCACCAGGCAAACCCCCGCCGACGCGCACTGGCGCGCGCAGCTCAGCCCCGAGCAGTACGCCGTGTGCCGCTGTTCCGCCACCGAGGCACCGTTCAGTGGGCGCTGGTATCAACACCACGCCGATGGCACCTACGTCTGCGTCGCTTGCGCGGCACCGTTGTTCGACTCCACGGCCAAGTACGACTCCGGCTCGGGCTGGCCCAGTTTCTGGCAGCCGATCAATCTGGTCGCGGTGATCGAGCACGATGACGTCAGTCACGGCATGCGCCGCGTCGAGGCGCGCTGTGCGGGCTGTGGCTCGCATCTCGGCCACGTGTTTCCCGATGGCCCACCGCCGACCGGCTTGCGCTATTGCATCAACTCGCTGGCGCTGGATTTCGTCGCGCGCGACGCGGCTGAAAATCGTCGCTGAGCGGCTTTCAGTCGAGCTGCGCGGCCAGGTAAGCCGGCACCGCCGCGGCCAGCGCAGTGAGGCTGTAGCCGCCTTCCAGTGCCGAAACCAGCCGGCCTGACGCATGCGCATCGGCCAGTGCTGCCAGCTCGGCGCCCAGCCAGGCGAAATCCTCGCTGCCCAGATTCATGTCGGCCAGCGGGTCCAGACGGTGCGCGTCGAAGCCGGCTGAGACCAGGATCAACTGCGGCCGGAACGCGACCAGACGTGGCAGCAGCAGCTCGCGCCAGGTGGCGCGAAATTCCTCGCTGCCGGTGCCGGGCGGCAGCGGCGCATTGAACACGTTGCCGCTGCCATGCTCGCTGGCCGCGCCGGTGCCCGGATACAGCGGGCTTTGGTGGCTGGACAGGTACAGCACGCGCGGCTCGTGCGTGGCGATGTCTTGCGTGCCGTTGCCGTGGTGCACATCGAAATCGATGATCGCCACGCGCTTGAGGCCATGCACCGCCAGCGCATGCGCGGCGCCGATGGCGATGCTGTTGAAGATGCAAAAGCCCATCGCTTGCGTGGCCGTGGCGTGGTGGCCGGGTGGGCGCACCGCGCAAAACGCACGCCGGCACGCGCCGTCGAGTACGGCATCGATCGCCGCGATCACCGCGCCGGCGGCGCGCAAGGCGGCTTCGAGTGAATGCGGCGACAGCACCGTGTCGGCATCCAGATGCAGGGTTTCGCCGCTGCGCGCGCTTTCGGCGGCGATGGCGAAGATGCGTTCGAGGTAGTCCGCATCGTGCGCGCGCTCGAGCATCGCGCGCGTCGCGCACGGCGCCTCGCAGCGGTCCAGCGCGGCGTAATGATCGTGATCCAGCGCGCGCAGCACGGCGGCAAGCCGCGCCGGCGATTCAGGATGTCCGGCGCCGGGTTGGTGCGCGAGGCAGGCTTCGTGGGTATACAGGCGCAGCATGGGTGGGCTCAAAACCGGTGAATGAATCCCTTGCCGTCGCAAGGCTGAGCCTGGGCGTGGCCGGCAAGGCGCGGGGTGCAGAAAATCGCGAGCGTAGCGCGGGCCACGTGAACGATTTTCTGGGCTTCCGCAACGCTGCCGGGCGCGCTCAGACTCGGCCGCGGTAGGCGGCAAGGGGAATTGTTCACGGGTTCTCAGGGCGGCGGTGCTGGCGCTGCCACAGTACCTCGCCGGCGCCACTGGCGCGGGCCAGCACGCGCGCCAGCACGAACAGCAGATCGGACAGCCGATTGAGATAGCCCAGCACCTCGGCGCGCACGCTTTCGGCGCGCGCCAGCGCCACCGTCTCGCGTTCGGCGCGGCGGCACACGGTGCGCGCC
Source organism: Metallibacterium sp. (assembly GCF_054637675.1). Classification (NCBI taxonomy): domain Bacteria; kingdom Pseudomonadati; phylum Pseudomonadota; class Gammaproteobacteria; order Lysobacterales; family Rhodanobacteraceae; genus Metallibacterium; species Metallibacterium sp. The sequence goes on along the minus strand of NZ_JBTSRB010000038.1, from coordinate 7,316 downwards.
AGATGACAGGTCGCCGCGGCCATGCCGCCGCCGGGCAGGATGAAGTCCTTGAGCGGCGGCAGGTCGGCGTTGTAGCGATCGAGCGTTTGTTCCAGCCAGTCGATATCGACTGGTTCGATCAGCGCCATGCCCGGAATGCACAGCTCGCCGCCGAGATCGAACAGCGTGTGCTGGATGCGCGTCAGCTCCTCGGCCATGGCGGCAGGCAGCGCGTTGGTCAGCAGCATGCCCAGCACGCTGTTGAGCTCGTCCACGCTGCCGTAGGCGCCGACGCGCGCGGCATCCTTGCGCACGCGCGAACCATCGCCCAGGCCGGTGCTGCCGTCATCGCCGGTGCGCGTGTAGATTTTCGAAAGCCGGTTGCCCATGTGCACTCCGCAGATCTGGCACCGAGGTCAATTGCGCCGCGTGGCTAAGCGCGCAAGACGCCCGTCTCAACGGGCGGGCGCCGCCGCGGCCAGCGTCGGCCAGCGTCGCGCCAGTAGCGCGTAACCGCCGAACAGGATAGCGCTCCACACCAGCGTGCCGGCCAGCGTGGCTGGATAGAACGGCAGCCCGGCCACGTAGCAGGCGAGCAGCCCGGCGAAGCTGTGCGGGTACATGCCGGTGCTGGCCCACACGCCGAAGTTGGTGATCACGAAAAAGCCCGTGCTGCTGACCACCGCGGCCGTGGCGATGGCGAGTACGCCGCGTCGCTGGCGCAAACGGAAACCCAGCAACACGCTGCCGGCGATGCAGGCATAGACCAACGGCAGCAGCGGGTACAGGCCGATGATCAGATCGGACACCGCCATGGCCGCCAGCGGCACCATGAAGGCGCTGCGGCGATCCGCGAACCAGGTGCCGCCAAACAAACCCAGCGCCTCGACCGGGGTGAAGTTGTAGGGGATCACGCCGGGAATGAAATGGATCACCAGACGCGTCGCCACCGCCAGCGCGATCAGGAGACTGAGGGTGAGCGCGCGTGGCGTGATGAGGCGGACAACCGCTGCGGGCATGGGGCGTTCCTATATAGAGTTGCAAAACCGGGCATCCTGCCGCGGTTTGCAAGCAAACGGACGCGGCAAAGCCGCGCCACCTTTGTCGCGACAAGCGCTGGGGTGCTTGTCGCGGCGGCGCATCCATGCGCCGAACAGTTCGGCAAACCGCAACACAATGCCTGGATCAAAGCAGCAGAAACTGCGGCGAGTTCAAATAGGATACTTCAAAGGTGCCGCCAGCGAGGCGCAGCGCGCTGGCGTGCGCCGGCTCGATGCGCAGCCGGCGCGTGGTCGCGGGCGGCAGTTCCAGCACCTCGGCCAGCAGCGCGCGCAACGGATTCTCGTGGCTTATCACCAGCACGCGGCGTTCGTCGTCAGCGTGTGCGGCAAGGCCACTCAGCCAACCGCGCACGCGCCGCGCCAGGTTCAGCCAGCACTCGCCGCCGGGCGGCGCGCTGCCGACCCAGTCGGCGTTCCACTGCTGCCACGCGACGGGTTGGCGTAGGCTGGCAGTGGCGAAATTGACCCCATTCCATTGCCCCAGATCCAGCTCGCGCAGGCGCGCGTCGGGCAGCGGTTCGAGCGCGAAACGCGCGGCGAAAATCTGCGCGCCCTGCAGCGCGCGACGCAGATCCGAGCAATACAGCAGTTGCGGCGGCGGGCCGATCCAACTGGCCGCGAGCCGCTCCAGCGCGGCGAAGCCCGTGCTGCCCAGGCTCAACGGCGCCTGTCCGCGCAGTGTGCCGAGCGTGGCTTCGGCGCCGCCGCCGCGCACCAGGATCAGTTCCATAACAAGCCTTGGCTTCGAGCATGGGTATGGCCGCGTATCATGCGCGCATGAGCGAGAACGATGGCGCGCACGCGCAGATTCTGATTGTCGGTGGTGGCCTCGTGGGTAGCAGTCTGGCGTTGGCGTTGGATGCCGCCGATGTCGCCTGCACCCTGGTCGAGGCGGCGCCGCAGCGCACCGATGCGCCCAGCGTCGAGGAGCGCAATCTGGCGCTGGCGCGCGCCACGGTCAATGGCTTGCAGGCGATCGGTGTATGGGCGCATGCGCAGGCCGAGGCGCAGCCGATGCGCCGCGTGCTGGTGTCGCGCGCGGGTGATTTCGGCAGCCTGCGTCTGCATGCGCATGAGGCCGGTGTGGATTCCCTCGGACATACGCTGCCGGCACGTGCGCTGGGAGCGGCCCTGCAGAGCGCTTTGCGCGCGGCGCGGCAGGTCGAGCACCTGACGTCGGCGCGCGCGCGCGCGCTGCATGTCGATGCCGCAGCGGTGCGCGTCGAGATTGAAACCGCACAGGGCGTGCTGACGCGGCGGTACGCGCTGGTGGTCGGCGCCGACGGCAGCGAATCGCTGGTGCGCGCGGCATTGGGCATCGACGTGCAGCGTCACGATTACCGGCAAAGCCTGATCGTCGGCCAGGTGCGCTGCGCGCGCGCGCTGGACGGTTGCGCCTACGAACGCCTCGGCGATGATGGCCCGGTGGCATTGCTGCCGCTGGCCGGCGAACGCGCCGGGCTGGTGCTCAGCATTGCCGCGGAAGCTTGTGAGGCGGTGCTGGCGCTGGACGAAGCCGCATATCTGGCTTACGCGCAGCAGCGCCTGGGCTGGCGCGCGGGGCGTTTGCTGCATGCGGCGCGACGGCAGGCGTGGTCGATCCGCCGCAGCGTCGCCACGGCGCTGGTCGCCACGCGCGCCGTGCTGGTGGGCAACGCCGCGCAAACCGTGCACCCGATCGGCGCGCAGGGTTTCAATCTGGGCTTGCGCGATGCGCTCACGCTGGCCGAACTGCTGGCCACAGGTGGTGATCCCGGCGACGCCGCGCGTCTGGCCGCGTATGCCGCGCGGCGCGCGCCGGATCGCGATGGTGTGCTGCGTTTCACGCATGCGCTGGCGACCCTGGGTTGTTTGCAGCAACCCGCACTTGGGCCGTTGCGCTCGTTGGGACTGTTTGCGGGGCAAGTCCTGCCGCCGCTGCACCAGCGCCTGCTGCGCCACGGCATGGGCTGGCGCGGGCAACCGCCGCACGCGGTTCTGGAAACCCTGCCATGAGCCGGCACATGGACGCGGACATCATCGTGATCGGCGCCGGCATGGTTGGCGCCGCCGCCGCGCTGGCGCTGGCGCGGCAGGGTTACACGGTGCAATTGCTGGATGCCGCGCCGCCGCCCGCGCCGCCGGGGCCGGAGCTGGATTTGCGCGTGGTCGCGCTGGCGCCGTCCAGCGCGCGCCTGCTGGCGACGCTGGGGGTGTGGCCGCTGGTGCAGAGCGAGCGCGTCGCGGCGTATCGCGCCATGCATGTAGGGGACGCGGCCAGCGGCGCCGCTATTGATTTCGATGCCAGTCTGCTGGATGCGCAATGTCTGGGCTGGATCGTCGAAAACCGTTTGTTGCAGTGGGCGCTGTGGCAGGCATTGTTGCAAGCAGGCGTGGCGCTGCGCGGCGCCACGCAGGCTGTCGGCCATGCCGTCGATGCGGACGGCGCGCGCGTTGATCTCGCCGATGGCGACAGCCTGCGCGCGCGTCTGCTGCTGGCTGCTGACGGACGTGACTCGCCGTTGCGCCAGGCTGCCGGCATCGGCGTGCGCGGTCGTGACTACGGCCAGCGCGCCGTGGTCGCGCATTTGCGCAGCGCGCGGCCACATGCGCATACGGCGTGGCAGCGTTTCCTGCCCGGCGGGCCGCTGGCCTTGCTGCCGCTGGCCGACGGGCGTGTGTCGCTGGTGTGGTCGCTGCCCGAGGCCGAGGCCGCGCGCATGCTGGCGCTGGACGAGGAAGATTTCGCGCAAGCGGTCGGTGTGGCCAGCGACTTTCGTCTGGGGCCGCTGCAGTTGCGCTCGACGCGCGCCGCGTTCGCGTTGCGTCTGGCGCTGGCCGAGCGCTTCGACGCACCGCGACTGGCGTTGCTCGGCGATGCCGCGCACGCAGTGCATCCGCTGGCCGGGCAGGGCGTGAATCTCGGTCTGCGCGATGTGCAGGAATTGTGCGACTTGCTCGGCGCCGCGCGCCGCGAGGGCCGCGATCCGGGTGCGGCCACGCTGCTGGCGCGTTACGCGCGGCGCCGGCGCAGCAGCGACGCGCGCGATGCCTACTCGTTCGATGCGCTGGCGCGCCTGTTCGCGCTGCAGGCGGCGCCGGTGATGATCGCACGTGGTCTGGGCATGCGCGCGTTGCAGGTCATGCCGGCGCTCAAGCGCAAACTCGCGCAGCACGCGGCGGGCTGGCCGGCTTGAGCGAGCCCCGCGCAGGAGCCTGCCCATGCCGCACGGTTACTCCCTGCGAAATGCGTCGTGGCAGGATTTGCAGGTGTCGGCGGTTTTTATGAACGCGGCCTTGCTGGCAGCCGGGTCGCTGTTTCTGGCGACCGCGGCCAGCGTGGCGGAGGCATTCTCGAAGTTCTGCATCTTGGCGCTGAACTCGGCCCAGTGCTGCCAGATCGCGGGCTTGGCCTCGCTGCGGGCGGTCAGCGAGCCGGGCGGAAAGCCTTCCAGCAACTGCTGGCTGTAGAACTCGATGCGCGCGGCGCCTTGCGCGAAAGTGGCCTGATTCCACGGCCGCATGCCGCGCACCATCTGCGCCATGGGCACGAAATTCCACAGGATGGCGTGGTAGATGCCCTGGCGATAATTGACCGCGGTTTCCGGCTTGACGGTGGCGGCGAGGGCGGTAGTGCCCAGACTGGCGCCAAGCACGGCGGTGGCAAACAGGACGAGCGCACGCATGGTATTTCCCTTGATGGCTGGTGGTTCGACGTTTATACCCAAACGCCGCGGAGGTCACGAGTGCGCGCAGCCACGGTCGCGCGCTGCCGTGATATCAATGATCGCGGTCGACGGTGTAGCGCGCCAGCGTGGCCAGCGCGTCGCGGGCAGTGCCGGGAGTGAGCGGCGCCAATGCGGCGAGGGCGGCCTCGGCGTGCGCTTCGGCGCGTGCGCGCACTTGCAGCAATGCACCGCAGGTGTGGATGATCGCCAGCACTTCGTGCAGTGGCCCGCTGCCTTGGTGGCGGATGGCGTTGCGCAGCAGCTCGGCCTGTTCCGGCACGGCCGCGCGCAGCGCATAAATCAGCGGCAGGGTGACCTTGCCCTCGGCCAGATCGTCGCCGATGTTCTTGCCGAGCGTGTCGGCATCCGAAGTGTAATCCAGCAGATCGTCGGCGATCTGGAAGGCAAAACCCAGTTCCAGGCCGTAGCGCCACAATGCCTCGCAGATTGGCTGTGGCGCGGCGGCCAGCACGCCGCCGAGACGACACGCGGCGGCGAACAGCACCGCGGTCTTGCGCTCGATCACGCGGACGTAGGCGGCTTCGTCGGTATCCGGATTGCCCACACTGAGCAGTTGCAGCACCTCGCCCTCGGCGATGGCGTTGGTGGTATCGGCGAGGATGCCCATCACCCGCATGTCGTCCAGCTCGACCATCAGTTGGAACGAGCGCGAGTACAGAAAATCGCCCACCAGCACGCTGGCCGCGTTGCCCCACAGCGCGTTGGCGGTCTTGCGGCCGCGCCGCAGACCGGATTCATCGACCACGTCGTCGTGCAGCAGGGTCGAGGTGTGAATGAACTCGATCACCGCGGCCAGCTTGTGGTGCTTGTCGCCGACATAGCCGGCAGCGTGCGCGGCCAGCACGTGCAGCATCGGGCGCAGGCGTTTGCCGCCGCCGCCGATGATGTGCTCGGCGATCTGGTTGACCAGCGCCACTTCGGAGCCGAGGCGCGCGCGGATCACGCGATCGACGCCGGCCATGTCGGCGGCGGCCAGATCGCGTACAGCGTCGTATCGGGAAGTGACCTGGGTGGGGGCGGCAACACTCATGCTGTAGATTCACGAATCGTTCAACTGCAATTATAGGCATGGCATACAGGGTCACACGCATCGCGGAGTCGTGGGTGCGTTGTGAATCGTGGCCGCGCCGGCGAACTCTCGTGCGCCATCAAGGTCCCAAAATCCATGACGAAGATGGAAATTCGCAGTGCCCTCGCGCTGGCGCTGGTGGTGGGTTTGCGCATGTTCGGCCTGTTTCTGGTGCTGCCGGTGCTGGCGCTGGACTTGCAGCGCATGCCCGGGGTGACGCCATTGCTGATCGGCGTGGCGCTGGGCATCTACGGCGTCGGGCATTTGTTGCTGCAGATTCCGCTGGGTTTGTTGTCCGACCATATCGGGCGCAAGCCGGTGATCACCCTCGGTTTGGCATTGTTCGCGCTGGGCAGCCTGATCGCGGCGTTGGCGCATGGGGTCGACGGCATCATTCTGGGTCGCGCGCTGCAGGGTACCGGCGCGGTGACCGGCGCCAGTCAGGCACTGGCGGCGGATTTGTCCGGCGAGCACAGCCGCAACGCGGTCATGGGCATTCTCGGCGGCACGATCGGGCTGGCGTTTCTGCTGGCGCTGCTGCTGGGCTCGACGTTGGCGGCGCATTTGGGCGGGCTGCAGGGCCTGTTCGGACTGACCTTCGTGCTGGTGCTGGTGGCGATCGCGGCGCTGTGGCTGCTGGTGCCGCATGCGCCAGCGCCGCGCGCGCACGGCAGCGAGGGACTTGGCGCGATCGTGCACACGTTGCGCGACACGCGCTTGCTGGTTCTGGATGTCTCGGCATTCGTCCTGCATGGACTGCTGACGCTGTTTTTCGTGGTCATGCCGCTGCTGTTGGCGCATGGACTGCACCTGGTGGCGGGGGCGCAATGGCGGGTGTATGTGCCGGCCCTGCTGACCGCGGGGCTGGTGATGGGCGTGGCCTTGCCGCGCATGCGTGGGCTGCGCGCCAGTATACGCGCGCTGCAATTCAGCGCCTTGCTGCTGGCGCTGGGGTTGGCCGCGCTGGCATTTGCGCGTGGCTCGCTGGGCATGGGCATTCTTGGCGCGATACTGTTTTTCGTGGCCTTCAGCATGCTGGAGGCAAGCCTGCCCAGCCTGGTTTCGCGGCTGGCGCAGCCGGCGCGGCGCGGCGCGGCGCTGGGCGCGTATTCGGCGGCGCAGTTTTTCGGCGTGATCGTTGGCGGCGCCAGCGGCGGCGTGCTGCTGGGCACGATCGGCGTGGCCGGGGGGTTCGCAACGGCGGCGATCGTGGCGCTACTGTGGTTCCTCATGTTGCTGCCGGCCGGCGCGCGCCTCGGCCAGCCGGCACCGGCAGGTGCACGGGGCGCGGGCTGACAGGGCGCGGTGCCAGCACGACCGTATCTGCGTGCTAAAGTTTCAAACCTCAGAGGAAGGTCTGGATCAGAGGAAGGTCTGGACAGGTTCGGATCCTCCGCAAGCCATGGCTGGCTTGCCCTCTGGCAAGTCCACGAGGGGACTTGTTCAGAGGTTTCCTGATACTTCATCCTGCGACAGCGG
>NZ_JBTSRB010000037.1:5942-29119 GCF_054637675.1 Metallibacterium sp. | reverse complement strand
GCCCGGAGCATGACTTCCGGGCTTTGACCGTCGCGCATCCAGCCACGATGCTGGCCCGGCATGCATCACGGCGCCTGCCGCCGTGACATCACGGGGAAATCATGGCCAGTATCGCTACCCGCGCGGCGCCCGCGCCGCGTTTCGACGACCTGCTCGGACATCCGCGTCCCTTGTGGATGCTGTTCATGACCGAGTTCTGGGAGCGCTTCGCCTTTTACGGCATGCGCTGGGCGCTGACGCTGTACATCGTGGCGCAGTTTTTCGATGGCGCGGCAAGTGGGCAGGGCTATGCCAGCCGCACCTACGGCGCGTTTCTGGCGCTGGTGTACGCCACGGCGATCTTCGGTGGTTACGTGGCCGATCGCGTGATCGGTTATCAGCGTTCGATCCTGCTCGGCGCGGCGATCTCGGCGCTGGGCTATTTCATGATCGTCGTGCCGCAGCAGCAGATCTTCCTGCTCGGGCTGGCCACGATCATCGTCGGCAACGGCTTGTTCAAACCCAACATCTCGACCCTGGTCGGCAAGCTGTATGCGCCGGGCGACGCGCGCCGCGACCGCGGTTTCACCATCTTCTACATGGGCATCAACCTGGGCGCGCTGGTGTCGCCGCTGCTCACCGGCTGGCTGGCCAGCGTCATCAGCGGCACGCCACTGGTGCAAAATTACAAGGTCGTGTTCGCGGCCACCGGCGTGGGCATGCTGATCAGTCTGCTGTGGTTCTGGTTCGGGCGGCGGCGCCTGCTCGGCATCGGCCAGGCGCCAACCGCGCGCAACGGTGGCGCGCTGCTGACATGGGTGCTGCTGGGCGCGACCGCGGCGGTGCCGATCGTGTATCTGCTGATGGCCGAGGTGGGCGCCGGCGTGCTGGCGTGGATACTCAGCGTGTTGTTCGTGGCGCTGGCGCTGATGCTGCTGGTCGAGGCGCTGCGCGAGGGCGGCGTGGCGCGCGACAAGGTCGTCGCCATGCTGCTGCTGTTCGCGTTCAACGTGCTGTTCTGGATGTTCTTCGAGCAGGCCGGCAGCTCGTTCAATTTCCTCGCGCAGAACCTGGTCGATCGGCAGATGTTTGCTGGCTGGGTGTTCCCCACCGGCTGGTTCCAGTCGGTCAATCCGGCGGTGATCGTGATCCTGGCACCGCTGGTGGCGCTGACTTGGGGCTGGCTGGGCGCGCGCGGACGCGAGCCGTCGATTCCACGCAAATTCGGGCTCGGCCTGCTGTTCAACGCGCTGGCGTTTCTGTTGTTGATGGTTGCGCTGAGCGCGCTGGTGGGCAGCAACGGACAGATTCCATTCTGGCCACTGGTGCTGGTGTACGTGCTGCAGACCGTGGGCGAGTTGAGCCTGTCGCCGATCGGCTTGTCGATGGTCACCAAGCTGGCGCCGCTGCGCTACGTGGGCCTGGCCATGGGCGGCTGGTTTTTGTCCACGGCGATCGGCAACAACCTCTCCGGCATCTTCGCCGGCCACGTCAGCGGTGAGAACGGCATGACGGTGGCCTCGGCGCTGGAGGGTTTCACCTTTAGTTTCTGGCTGCTGCTGGGCGCCGGCGTGCTGTTGCTGCTGATCGCGCCGCTGATCAATCGGCTGATGCATGGAGTGAAGTGACGCGGTGGCGGTTGTTGCCCGCGCGCTTGACTTTGTGTGGGTGTGAACGTCGCCTTTGCCGTGGTCTTCGCAAGATTCCCCGGCTCCGCCCGGCTGCCGCCGGCGCGGCGCCTCGCCCGGGGCGAACTCGCCTATCCCAGGGCTCGAACATGCGCGCGCCTTGCCTTCGCGCCCGACTGAGCTGCTCGGTGCTGGCCAACGCTACCAATGTCAAAGGCAACGACGCGCGCGCAGCGCGCGTGCTCCTGATCTTCAGTCCCATTCGGCAGCGGTGGGCGCGCGTGGAACCGGGGAACCTCGCCAAGCACCACGCAAGAGCGATCGTTCAAGCACAAAACACGACTGCGCAAGGCGAACCCTCACCCGGCGCTGCGCGCCACCCTCTCCCGGAGGGCGAGGGAAAAAGCGTGCGCTCATTCACGCACACACAAAGCGAACAATCTCAGAAGGCGCTGCCCGGAATATGGGCACTCGCCGCCCGCATCGAAGCCGCGCGCAACTGCGTGAGTGCTTGCGCCAACGTGGCCTGCGACAGTTCGCCCACGTGCGCGGAAACCAGCCGGCCATCGGCGGCGATGAACAGCGTCGTCGGCAATCCCGGCGAGTGATAGGCGCGCAGCAGTGCCTCGTCGCCATCGAGCAACACCACCGGCGGATCGAGCCGGTGCGCGCGCAGATAGTCGCGCACCGTGGCGGCATCCTGGCCCTGATCGACCAGCACGATGCGCACGCCGCGTTCGCTGCGTGCCGCGTTCACCAGCAGCGGCAATTCGCGTTCGCACGGCGGGCACCACGTCGCCCACAGGTTCAGCACCAGCGGCGTGCCGCGCAGCGCCGCCAACGGCCGTGGCGCGCCGCCCAGCGTGCGCAGGGTGACCTCGGGCAGCGGCGTGCGCAGCGGTTGCGAGATGCTCACGAAGGCACCGATCAGCCCGGCGATCACCAGCCCGCTGGCCGCGCTCAATGCCAGCGGACGGCGCAGCGCGGGGTGTCGCCACAGCCACAGCGCGCCACCGAGCAGCGCCACGATCGCGCCCGGCCACGGTGCGAAGCCCAGGTCGCGGATGTCGAGCATGGCCAGCACGCCGTGATACGCAGCCCAGTGCCGCGCAACAAACGCCGCGCGCGCCGTGACCAGCGCCAGCAGCAACAGCGCGAACAACGCCGGCTCGGCATCGGCGTGGCCGTCGCGGCGCTCCAACCAGGCCACCAGCGCGGCCACGGCATAGCCGACCAGCACCAGCACCAGCTCCCATGGCAACACCAGCGGACCCAGCGGCAGCGCCTGCATCGCGATCTCCTGTTTTTTGGCCGAAAGCGCGATGGTAGCGCCGCGCACCGCAATGCCCGGTTCGACGCGCGATGGCGCCGCGCATAGGCTATGCGCATGAACGCACCCCTGCCCTTTGCCGTGTACCTCGTCGGCGGCGCCGTGCGCGATCGGCTGCTCGGCCGCGTTGGCGGCGATCGCGATTACGTGGTCGTCGGTGCCACGCCCGCGGCGCTGCTCGATGCCGGGTTCAAGCCGGTGGGCAAGGACTTCCCGGTGTTCCTGCACCCCGACACCGCGGCCGAGCACGCGCTGGCGCGCACCGAGCGCAAGCAGGGCCACGGCTATCACGGCTTCGCCTTCCACGCCGCGCCCGAGGTGACGCTGGAGCAGGATCTGGCGCGCCGCGACCTGACCATCAACGCCATGGCTGAGGATGCGCAGGGGCGCGTGATCGATCCCTACGACGGCCAGCGCGACCTCGCTGCGCGACTGCTGCGCCACGTCTCGCCGGCCTTCGTCGAGGACCCGGTGCGCCTGCTGCGCGTGGCGCGTTTCGCCGCGCGCTTCGCGCCGCTGGGTTTTCGCGTCGCCGATGAAACCATGGCGCTGATGCGGCAGATGGTGGCCAGCGGCGAGGCCGATCATCTGGTGTCCGAGCGCGTGTGGGTGGAGACACGCAAGGCGTTGGCCGAGGCGCAGCCATCGGCATTCGTGCGCGTGCTGCGTGACAGCGGCGCGCTGGCGCGATTGTTCCCCGAGGTCGATGCGTTGTATGGAGTGCCGCAGCGCGCCGAGTACCACCCTGAGATCGACAGCGGCGCGCATCTGGAACTGGTGCTGGACATGGCCGCGCGGCTGGCGCCGGACAACGACCGCGTCGGTTTCGCCGCGCTCACGCACGATCTGGGCAAGGCGCTCACGCCGCGCGCCGAATGGCCGCGCCACGTCGGCCACGAACAGCGCGGGCTGGCGCCGCTGCGCGCACTGTGCGCGCGGCTCAGGATCGGCGCCGAGCACGCCGATCTGGCCGCCGCCGCGTGCCGCTATCACCTCGACGCGCACCGCGCGCTGGAGTTGCGCCCCGGCACGCTGCTGCAACTGCTGGAAAAACTCGACGCGCTGCGCCGTCCGCAACGTCTGCACGAATTCCTGCTGGCCTGCGAAGCCGATGCGCGCGGACGCTTGGGCAAGGACGCCGCGCCATATCCGCAGGCCGCGCATGTGCGCGCCGCGCTGGCGGCCGCGCAAAGCGTCAGCACCGCGCCGCTGCTGGCGCAAGGCCTGCAGGGTCCGGCGCTGGGCGAGGCGCTGCGCGCCGCGCGCCGCCGCGCGATCGCCGCCGCGTGCGCTGCGCCGGACGCGACGGATGCCGGCAATGGCTGAGCGCCGCGCGGACGACGTTGCGCCGCGCGCCGCGCATGCCCCAGGCCAGACGCCCCGAGTCCAGCGTGCGCGCGCATCCGGCATGGCATCCGACACCCCCCGTGTCAGCGTGCTGATGGTGCTGGCCGACAGCGGCGACGGCGCGCTGGATGCCGCGCGCCGCGTGCTGGCCGCACCCGAGTGCGCCGAGCTCGTCGTGCTGGACAACGCCAGTCGCGACGGCATTGCGCAGCGCCTCGCGCGTGAGTACGCGGACGTTGCGCGCGTACGCGTGCTGGAACTGGGCGCCAATCTCGGTTTCGGCGCGGCCATGAATCGCGGCGCGGCGGTGGCACGGGGCGACTGGCTGCTGCTGCTCAACCCGGACTGCCTGCTCGCAGCCGACAGCGTGTCGCGCCTGCTCGACGCCGCGCAGGGCGGTGCGCTGGCCGGCGCCATCGTCTGCGATGCGCAGGGTCGGCCCGATCCTGCCGCATGGCGGCGTGCGCCCACGCTGCGCCGCGTGCTGTGCATGATGAGCGGGCTGGCGCGCCACGAGTCACGCTGGCCGGCGCTGGCCGGGGTCAACCGCCGCGATGCCCTGCCGGATGCCACGGTTGCGGTCGAGGCACTGTCCGGCGCATTGATGCTGCTGCCACGCGCGGTATTTGCCCGCGTGGGCGGTTTCGATGAAGGTTATTTTCTGCACTTCGAGGATCTCGACCTGTGCACGCGCGCGCGCGCCACCGGCACGCCGCTGCGTCTCGCCGGCGCGGTGCGCGTGCTGCACGCCAAGGGCGGCTCCTCCGGCGGCCGCGCGCTGTTCGTGGCGCGGCACAAGCACCGTGGCCTGCTGCGTTATCTGCGCACGCACGATGCCGCGGCGCGGCGCTGGCCCTGGCGCGCGCTGCTGCCCGCGCTGGTGTGGCTGCACTTCGCATTGCAGGCGCCGCGCCTGACGCTGCGCGATGCGCGCACGCGGCGCGCGCGGTCGGTCAGGCCCCCGGCGCCGTAGCCGCATGGAAAGTCGATTGCGCCACCGCAACGGCGTGACAGTGAATAGTGAATGGCAACATTGTTTTGACGCGACGTCGATACAAACGCGCATCAGCACTGGAATAATGATCGCGTGAACACGCCCGGCACTGCCGCTGAAATTCCCGTCACGATGGGCAACGGCCCTTTGCGTGCCGTGCGGCTCGATGGTCGCGATCCAGGGGCATTGCGTGCCGATATCCTGCGCGCGTTCCATGCGACGTTCGATCGCCATGAAAGCCTGTTCGAGCTGCTGCGCGACGACGCGGCCTGGCGGGTCAAGCCGATCGCGCTGCGCCACCCGCTGATTTTCTATTTCGGTCACACCGCGGCATTTTTCATCAACAAACTCGTCGTGGCCGAATTGATCGGGCAACGCATCGCCCCCAGGCTCGAATCCCTGTTCGCGGTGGGCGTCGATGAAATGAGCTGGGACGATCTCGATGACATCCACTACGACTGGCCAACGCCGCAGGCCGTGCGCGCGTATCGCGATCGCGTGCGCGAAGTCGTCGACGGCCTGATTCGCGGTCTGCCGCTGGATGCGCCCATCGCCTGGGACAGTCCGTGGTGGGTGATCCTGATGGGCATCGAGCACGAGCGCATCCACCTCGAGACCTCGTCCGTGCTGATGCGTCAGCACAAGCTCGAGTACCTCAAGCCGCACCCGGCCTGGCAGCCCTGCCGTGACAGCGGCGTGCCGCCGCGCAACGCGCTGGTGGACGTGCATGCAAGCCATGTGCGCCTGGGGCGCGATCGCGATCAGCCGCACGTGTATGGCTGGGACAACGAATTCGGTGCGCACGAGGCCGATGTCGCGGCGTTCCAGGCCGCGCGCTATCTGGTCAGCAACCACGAATTTCGCGCCTTCGTCGAGGCCGGTGGTTACGCCGATGACAGCCTGTGGAGCGAAGAAGGCGCGGCGTGGAGGCGCTACGCCCGCGCCGCGCATCCCACGTTCTGGGTGCGTGACGGTGGCGCCTGGCGCCTGCGCCTGCTGGCCGAGGAAGTGCCCATGCCATGGGACTGGCCGGTGGAAACCAACTTTCACGAGGCCAAGGCATTCTGCAACTGGCTGGCGCGGCAAAGCGGCCAGCCCGTGCGCCTGCCCAGCGAGGACGAATGGCACGCGCTGCGCCAGCTCGCCGGCGTTGCCGACGGGCCGCAGTCGCAGCCCGCGCCCGCCAATATCGAGCTGGATCATTGGGCGTCGCCCTGCCCAGTCACGCGTTTCGCCCAAGGGCCATTTTGCGACCTGATCGGCAACGTCTGGCAGTGGCTGGAAACGCCGACCTATCCGTTTGCCGGTTTTGCAGTGCATCCGCTCTACGACGACTTCACCACACCCACCTTCGACGGTCGCCACAACCTGATCAAAGGCGGTTCGTGGATATCCTGCGGCAATCTGGCCCTGCCGATTTCGCGCTATGCATTCAGGCGACACTTTTTTCAGCATGCCGGGTTTCGCTACGTGGTCAGCCATGCCCGCACGCAGCCACCCGAGTCGCACTACGAAACCGATCGCCTGGTCGCCGAATACTGCGAATTCCACTTTGGCGAGCGTTATTTCGACGTGCCCAACTTTCCGCGCGCGCTGGCCGAGCTCTGCATCGCGGCGCTGGGCGCGCAGCCGGCACGCCGCGCGCTGGACCTCGGCTGCGCCACCGGGCGTTCGAGCTTCGAGCTGGCGCGGCATTGCGGGCACGTCACTGGCATCGACTTTTCCGCGCGCTTCATCAGCGTGTGCACGCACATGGCCGAGCGGGGCAGGCTGCGCTACACCCTGGTCGAGGAGGGCGAACTCGTCACCTATCGCGAACGCACCCTGGCCGAGCTGGGTCTGGCCGAGGTGGCGCGCAAGGTGGATTTTTTCCAGGGCGACGCCTGCAACCTCAAGCCCTTTTTCAGCGGCTACGACCTGATCCTCGCCGCCAACCTCATCGACCGTCTGTACAGTCCCGCGCAGTTTCTCAAGCAGGTGCACGAGCGCATCAATCCCGGCGGACTGCTGGTCATCGCCTCGCCCTACACCTGGCTGGCCGAGCACACCCGGCGCGAGGAGTGGATCGGCGGCTTCAGCAAAGACGGCGAGAACCACACCACCCTCGACGGTTTGCAGCACATCCTCGGCGCGCATTTCGATCGCGTCGGCGCGCCGCGCGAGCTGCCGTTCGTGATTCGCGAAACCCGACGCAAATTCCAGCACAGCCTGTCCGAGGTCAGCGTCTGGCGACGGCGCTGACGAATCTCCTTGCGCGCCCTGTTCGAGTACCCGTCATGCCGGCATCCGATCTGCAAGACCGCGTTAGCGGCGCCCTCCTCGGCGCGTTCATCGGCGAAGCCCTGGGCGTGGGTCCACACTGGTATTACGACCTCGACGCATTGCGCGCCGACTTCGGGTCGTGGATCGCCGACTACACCACGCCCAAACCAGGGCGTTACCACTCCGGACTGCGCGCGGGACAATCATCGCAGCCCGGCTGGTTGCTGGAGCTGACGCTGCGCAGCCTGATCGAGCGCGGCGCTTACGACGAGGCCGATTTTTGCCGCCGCATCGACACGGAATTCTTTCCCTTGCTCGACGGCACGCCGCGCGGCGGTCCCGGCGGCTACACCAGCCAGTCGATGCGCGAAGCCTGGCGCAAGCGCGTGCAGCAGGGCCTGCCGTGGGGGCGCGTCGGCGGCCACGCCGACAACACCGAAGCGGCCGAGCGCACGCTGGCCATCGCGGTGCGCTACGCGCATGCGCCGCGTCAGCTCGCCGGGTTTGTCGGCGCCAACACCGTGCTCACACAAATCGATCCCACCATCGGCGCGATGACCACCGCGTACTGCGCGGTGCTGGGCCTGCTGCTACAGGGGCATCCGCTCGATACGCGGATTTCGGCCAGGCTCATGGCTTGGGTACGCAACGGCGAGTTGCCGTTTCACACGGTCACCGCCGCGATGCTGGACGTCGTTCCCGCCGGCGCGGAAGCCGTGCTGCGGCCGGGGCAGTTCGCTTCCCCCGACGCCTTGCTCACGCCAGGCAACATCGCCCGCGCCGCCGTCGATCCCGGGGTGCGCATCGAGCCGGCGTGGAAAGCGTCGCTGGTGTACGGCATGCCCTGCGCCGTGTACCACCAGTTTCCCGCCGCGTACTACCTCGCCGCGCGTTTTGCCGATGACTTCGAGGCCGCCGTGCTGCACGCGATCAACGGCGGCGGCCAGAATCAGGCGCGCGCCATGCTCACCGGCGCGCTGGTCGGGGCGATGGTCGGCCTGTCCGCGATCCCGCAGCGCTTCATCAGCGGACTTGAGCGCGCCACGCAGCGCCTGGACTGGGCGCGGCAGCTCGCGGCGCAAATCGGGCGCGCATAGGGTCGCCGAATCTGGCCGGCAGCGGCCATGCCAGCCGCCGCGCGACGTCTGCCAGCGCGGCGCGATAGCATGCGGCACGGTCAACAGTGGAGGGACGCCATGATTCGCATCATCACGGCTTTGGCGCTGCGGCTGTCCGCGATCTACCTTTTGACGATGCTGGTGTTGTCGTTCGTCGTTTTCATGTTGCAATGGCAATATGGCATTCCAGAGTTGTTTGCACGTAAGGGCGAACTTCATTTTGTTCTGGCGGTGCTGGCTGGTTTCGCGGTGGCCACCGCGCTCGGTCTGCTACTGTGGAGGATGAGTCGCACTGCGCTACGTGCAGCGGGCGAACTCGATACGAAGGCCGAGATGGTGCCCGTGACCGTTTCAGCATTTGAGATGCAGCGCCTGATGTTCGCGGGGCTAGGCACCTTTTTTTGTGTGCAAGCAATCCTCTCGCTGCTCAATGGCTTGGTGGTCAGGTTGGACGGACCGTTCAAAGTCGTCGGGTCGCTGATGACTAAGTTACCGCTGGCATGGTTGATGCCACCACTGGTCGAATTGTTGATCGGCATCGGTCTGATCGTTGGTGCAACGGGTTGGCGCAGTCTTTTGCAGCGTGTGCGCGAGTGCTGAGCGCGGTTCACCCCATCTCCAGCGGATCGACATCCAGCGACCAGCGCAGGGCGCGCGCCTGCGGCAGGGTTTCCAGCGCCAGCGCCCAAGGCTTGAGCGCGCGATGTAGCGCGCCGCGCCGCGCGCTGGCAAGCAGCAATTGGCCGCACCAGCGCGGGCCACGGCGCGGCAACGGCGCGGGCATGGGGCCGACGATTTCGATGCCGTCGTCAGTTGCAAGCGCGGTGCGCGCGGCGTCGAGAAACGCGAACAATGCGGCTTCGTGCGCGGCCTCGGCGCGCAGCAGCGCGTGATAGGCGAACGGCGGCAAGCGCGCGGCGCGGCGTTCGTCGAGCAGACTGGCGGCCAGCGCGTGGTAACCGCCGCTGAGCAATTGCAGCAGCAGCAGATGATCGGGGTGGCGCGTCTGCAGCAGCACGCGCCCGGGTTGCGTGCCGCGGCCAGCGCGGCCGGCGACCTGCACGATGAGCTGCGCGAGGCGCTCGGGCGCGCGGAAGTCGATGCTGTACAAACCCTCGTCCACGCTGCTGACGGCGACCAGGGTCAGGCGCGGCAAGTCGTGGCCCTTGGCCAGCATCTGCGTGCCGACCAGCAGCGCCGGGCCGTGCTCGGGCAGACGCGTGTCCAGCGCGGCCTGCGCGGCGCGCGTGCGCGTGGTTTCGCGATCCACGCGCAGCAGCGGAATATCGGGAAAGCGCTCGGCCAGCGCCGTCTCCAGCCGCTCGGTGCCGTGCCCCAACGCTTGCAGCGCGCTGCTGCCGCAGTATGGGCAGCGCGGCGGCACCGGCTCCAGCCGCCCGCACAAGTGACATTCGAGGCGCTGCGCGGCGCGGTGCCAGGTGAGCGGGCGCGCGCAGTGCGGACAGCCGGCGTGCCAGCCGCACTGCGCGCAGCTCAGCACCGGCGCGTAGCCGCGGCGGTTGCGGAACACCATGGCCTGCTCGCCGCGCGCGAAGGTCTCGCCGAGGGCATCCAGCAGCGGCGCGCTGAGGCCGTGCTCGCTGTGCTGGCGGCGCAGATCGATGAGTTCCACGCGCGGCGCCGGACGCGCGTTGGCGCGCGCTGGCAGACGCAGATGCGCATAGCGCCCGCGCGCGGCGTTGCTCAGGGTTTCCAGCGCCGGCGTGGCCGAGCCCAGCAGCACCGGGATGCCTAGCGCCTGGGCGCGCTTCAGCGCCAGATCACGCGCGTGATAGCGCAGCCCGTCCTGCTGCTTGTAGCTGGCGTCGTGCTCCTCGTCGATCACGATCAGGCCGGCATGCGGCAGTGGCGCGAACACCGCCGAGCGCGTGCCCAGCAGCACGCGCGCGACGCCGCCGCGCGCGCGCAGCCAGGCCTCGGCGCGCAGACCGTCGCTGAGCCCGGAGTGCAGCAGATCGATGCTCACCCCCAGACGCGCGTGCAGGCGCTGCGCGATTTGCGCGATCAGGCCGATCTCGGGCACCAGCACCAGCGCCTGCCGGCCCTGCGCCAGCACCTCGGCGATGCGCGCCAGGTACACCTCGGTCTTGCCGCTGCCGGTGACGCCATCGAGCAGTGCCACGGAAAACCCCGGCGGCTGCGCGCGCAGCCGCGCCAGGGCATCATTTTGTGCGGCGTTGAGCGCGGGCGCGGCGCTGGGTGAGGCCGACGCGTCCTCGGCGGCGATGATCAGGCCGCCGCGGCGCAGGCGCGCGAGCGCGGCGCGCTCAGCGGCGGGCAGCGCGCGCACGCATTCCGCGGGCAGCGCGGCGGCGGCGAGTCGTTGCAACAGCGCAAGGCTGGCGCCGCGCGTGCGGCTGGCCTGCAGCGCGGCGCGGCCGGCATCGCTCATCGCCCAAGCCTGCGCGCGCGGCGCCGGCAGCGCGCGGCCGTCGCGCAGCGCCACCGGCAGCGCGTTCAGCAGCGCCTCGCCGGGGCTGCCCAGCCAGTAATCCGCGGCCCATAGCACGCTGGCCAGCAGTTCGCTATCGAGCAGCGGCGTGTCATCGAGGATGGCGGTGATCGGCTTGAGTTGCGTCGCGGGCACGGCGCTGCCCGCCGCGCACGCGACCACCACGCCGATGCGCGTGCTGCGACCGAACGGCACGCGCACGCGCACGCCCGGAATGGGCGCAGGAAAAGACTCGGCCAAGGTGTAATCGAACAGTCGCCGCAGCGGTACCGGCAGCGCCACGCGCAGCACACGCGGCGCGGCGTCGGTTTGCGTCATGTTCGTGTGCGGCTGCGCAACTTCGCGAGGCAAAGGCAGGATTCCGAAAGGATTTGCGGCTTATCCACATCGGCTGTGGATAAGTCTGTGCATGGTAGGTTGCACGGGCTCGCGCGCACCTTGCCACAGCGTGCCGCGGCTTGCCTTGGACACATTTTCAACAAAGCGTCACACAGTTTGCGAATCAATCAGTTGCACGACCACAGCCAAGCCGCTTCACGCGCACCGAACACAAGCACGCGCGGCCCCAGGCGTCGCCTGCATGACATCGCGCTGCTGTGCACAACGTCTTCCGTGAACGAAAAATTCCTATCGCACCATAGCCAGCAAGCCAGCCTCGCGCAGCCAGGCCACGGTGTCATCGGCCATGACTTGCAGCGGCTGATGGCGGTAGCCCAATTCAGCGCAGGCGCGGGCGTCATTCACGCACAGACGATGGCAGGTCAGGGCCACGCCTTCGCGGGTCAGCGCCGGCGGTTTGCCATTCAAGGCGGCGGCGGATTCGTCGAGCACGGCGCGCAGCCACAGCACGGCGCGCGGCAGGGTGCGGCGTGGCGCCGGCAGGCGCAGCGCCTGTGCCAGCGCCGCGACCAGCGCGCTGAAGGGCGCCGCGCTGCCGCCCAGCGCCCACACCCGCAGCGGCGCCGGATGCAGGGCCGCCGCCACGTGCGCGGCGGCGACTTCGCGAACATCGGCGAACGCGCCCACGCCGGGCGGCGCCCCGGGCAGGCGGCGCGCGGCGATGAGTTGCGCCAGGCGCGACCAGTTGTGGCGATCGCCGGGGCCGAGGATGTGGCTGGGCTGCAGCACCGCGGCGCTGATGCGCCCGGCCTGCGCGGCGGCGCACACCTGCGCCTCGGCCAGCGCCTTGGTGCGCGCGTAGTGCACCGGGCCGTGCAGGCCCAGGCGCGGCGCGTCCTCGTCGATGCAGGTTGCGGTCAGGCCGTAGACGCCGATGCTGGAGGTATGGACGAAGCGGTGCACACCGGCGCGGATGGCGGCATCGAGCAGCGCGCGCGTGCCGTCGACGTTGACGCGCCACTGCCGCGCGCGCTGGCGTCGCCACACGCTGGTATCGGCGGCGATATGCAACACGACATCGGGCGCGGGAGTCAGCGCGCGCGCCAGCAGCGCGGCGTCGTTGATGTCGCCCTGGAATACCTCGATGCCGATGGCGGCTAGCGCGGCGCGGCTGGAGTCGCTGTGCGCCAGCGCGCGCAGCGCCACGCCCTGACGCTGCAGCGCGGCGCGCACGTGGCCGCCGAGAAATCCGCCGGCTCCGGTGATGAATGCGCTGCGCATGTCCTGCCTCCTCGGTGCGCGCGACAGGCATCGGAGCCCCGCCGGCACCGGCTACACTGCGCGGCTTTCGCATCACAAGCAGGGATCATGGCACGCGTCGATACGCGCCGGTTCGCGGACGAAGCCTGGAGCACGCTGCGTCTGGCGCTGCCGCTGATCACCGGGCAACTGGCGGCGGTCGGCATGAGCGCGGTCGATGCGATGATGGCCGGGCACTACTCGGCCGACGTGCTGGGCGCGGTGGCGGTGGGCGTGAGCCTGTGGTCGCTGGCCGTGGTCACCGCGATCGGGCTGATGATGGCGCTGCCGCCGTCGGTGGCGCAGTTGGTCGGTGCCGGGCACCGCGCGGAAATCGGTCCGCTGTTCCGTCAGGCGTTGTGGCTGGCGCTGAGCATGGGCCTGCTGCTGTTCGCCGCGGTGCACTGGCTGGCGCCGCTGGTGGTGCGTGCGCTGCACGTCGATCCGCGGCTGTGGCCGCAGGTGACCGCATTCCTGCACGCGGTGTCCTTCGGCGCGCCGGCGATCGCCTGCTATTTCGCGCTGCGTGGCGTATCCGAGGGCATGGGGCACACGCGCCCGACCATGTACTTCGGCCTGCTCGGGCTGGTGCTGCTGGTGCCGCTGGATTACGTGCTGATGTACGGCAAGCTGGGCCTGCCGGCGCTGGGCGCGCAGGGCAGCGGCATGGCCACGGCGCTGATCCTGTGGGCCGAGCTGGGCGGATTCGCGCTGTACATGCGTCGCGCGCGCATCTATGACGGCCTGCATTTGTTCAAGCGCCCGGAGCCGCCAGACCTGCGCGCGCTGGGCGCGCTGCTGCGCCTGGGCATGCCGATGGCCTTCAGCCTGCTGATGGAGGCGGGGCTGTTCGTGGCCGCGGCGCTGGCCATCGGACGCCTGGGCGCGGACGTGGTGGCCAGCCATCAGATCGCGCTGAACGTGGCCTCGGTGACCTTCATGCTGCCACTGGGCCTGGCCATGGCGATCACCGTGCGCGTGGGTTTCGCGGTGGGTCGCGGCGATACGCGCGGGGTGCGCTACGCCGGTTACAGCGGCATCGCGCTGACCCTGCTGACGCAGAGTTTTTCCACCGCGCTGATGCTGGGTTTTCCGCATGCCATCGCCGCGATCTACACCAACAACCCGCGCGTGATCGCGCTGGCCGCGCAATTGCTTGTGCTGGCCGGCATCTTCCAGTTTTCCGACGGCATCCAGGTGGCCTCGGCCGGCGCGCTGCGCGGGCTCAAGGACACGCGCGTGCCGATGTTCATCACCGCGTTCGCCTATTGGGTGGTGGGCTTTCCGCTGGGCCTGTATCTGGGTTTCGCGCAGCATCTGGGCGCGCGCGGCGTATGGATGGGCCTGATCGCCGGGCTGAGCATGGCCGCGCTGCTGTTGTTCGCGCGTTTCGTGCGCAGCGCGCATGCGCTGTCGCTCATGACCGATGGCGGATGACGCCCGCGCCGCGCTGGGCTAGGCTGCGCGTTTTCCGGTTCGGGACAGCGTCATGGCCGACGTCAAGCAGCGCAATGGTTTTCTCGGTTTCATCAGGGTGCTGTGGCGCGGCATCAATATCACCCGCCAGGCCATCCTCAACCTGATCTTCTTCGGCCTGCTGCTGATCATCATCCTCGCCGCCGCGCGCAGGCCGCTGCCGCTGCAGGACAAGACCGTGCTGGTGCTGCAGCCCAAGGGTCAGATCGTCGAGCAGTACAGCGTCGATCCCACCCAGCGCGTGATCGCCAAACTCTCCGGCGAACCCATGCAGCAGGTGCAGTTGCGCGATCTGCTGACCGTGCTCAGGCACGCCGCCAGCGACCCGCGCATCAGCGCCGTGCTGCTGGATACCTCCGATCTGCAAACCGGCACCTGGACCTACGCCAGCCTGCGTCAGGTCGGCCACGCGCTGGATGCGTTCGAGACCAGCGGCAAACCGGTCATCGCCTGGGCCAGCGGCTACGACCAGGGCCAGTATTACCTGGCCATGCACGCCAACCGCGTGCTGCTGGATCCTGCCGGCAGCGTCATGTTCACGGGTTTCGACAGCTACCAGCCGTACTTCAAGGATCTGCTCGACAAGCTCGGCGTGAACGTGCATTTGTTCCGCGTCGGCGAATTCAAATCCGCCGCCGAGCCGTTCCTGCTCAACGGCCCTTCGCCGGCCGCGCAGGAGGCCGACGGTTACTGGCTGGGTGGCTTGTGGAACCAGTGGCTGGATTCCGTGGCCAAGGCGCGCAAGCTGACCCCGGCGCAGGTCAAGAGCGATATCGACAACATGCCGCAAGGCGTGGCCGCGGCCAATGGTGACTTGGCCAAGATGGCGCTGGCCGAGCACTTCGTCGATGGCCTGGCCACGCGCGCGCAAGTCGTCGCCGAGCTGCGCAAGTTGAGCGCGCCGGAAAAAGACGGCTACGGCTTCCGCGGCATCGGCTTCAGCGATTACCTGGCGCGCATCCGGCGCGACACGCCCAAGCTGGATGATCGCCCCGAGATCGCGGTGGTGGTGGCCGAAGGCGACATCATCAGCGGCCCGCAGAAACCCGGCAGTATCGGCGGCACCGAGACCGCGCGCCTGATCCGCAAGGCGCGCGAGAACAAACACGTCAAGGCCATCGTGCTGCGCGTCAACTCGCCCGGCGGCGCGGTGTATCCGGCCGAGCTGATACGCCGCGAGGTGCAACTGGCGCGCGCCGCCGGCAAGCCGGTGGTGGCATCGATGGGCAACGTCGCCGCCAGCGGCGGTTACTGGATCTCGATGGACGCCAACCAGATCGTCGCCGAGCCCGACACCATCACCGGCTCGATCGGCATCTTCGGGTTGTACTACAACATCCCCGGCACGCTGGCCAAGATCGGCATCCACACCGGCGGCGTGGCCACCACGCCGTGGGCCGGCGCGTTCGACATCACCCGCCCGCTCGATCCCAAGCTGGGCGCGACCATCCAGCAGATCATCGACAAGGGCTACATGGATTTCGTCGGCGGCGTGGCCAAGGCGCGCGGCAAGACCTTCGCGCAGATCAACGCCATCGCCCAAGGGCGTGTATGGACCGGACGCCAGGCTTTCGCGCGCGGCCTGGTGGACAAGCTCGGCGGCATCAATACCGCCATCGCACTGGCCGCGCAGGATGCCAAACTGGGCAAGGATTACCGCGTGCACTACATCGGCGAGCCGATGAGCCCGTTCGAGCGTGTGCTGATGGGCTTCGGCGACAGCGCGTTGGCGTCCATCGCCATCCACCACGGTTTCACCCTGCCGCCGTGGATGGCCAGCTTCGCGCCGCGCGTCGCCGGTCCCCTGCAGATGCTGCAGAACGCGCAACCCGGCAAGGTCAATGCCTACGCGTATTGCTTCTGCGGGCAGTAGGCTGAAAGCCGGGACTCGGGACTCGGGACTCGGGACTCGGGACTCGGGACTCGGGACTCGGGACGAGCGCGTTGCGATTCGAAGGCCCCGTCACCCCGGACGGCGCACAGCCTTCCCCCCTTCGTCATCCCGGACGGCGCGCAGCGCCGAGCCGGGATCCAGGCGCGCCTTGCATGGCCGCGACGAACTGTGCAGCCGGGGAACTTCCGGCTCCCGATTGCCGGCTATCTGTTACCGATTCCCCACCCCCCATTCCCACCTCAATGCGTCTCTGCGGCGATTTGCGCGCGCTGCTTCGCGGCCTGCTGGTTGACGATGGCTTGCACGTTGCGTGCGCGCTGCTCGTCTTTCAGCAACGGGTCGAAGGGTGTGGCGATGCCCGTGCTGGCGGGCGCGACGGAACCGGCGCCGGCGGCAGCGGTGGCGTTCGCGGTGTCGGCGGCGGGTTTGCTGCATGCGGCTAGCAGCAGTGGCAGCAGGCAGGCGGCCAGTGGCAGGGTGCGCGGGCGCATCGGTGGATCCTCGCGGGATTGGGCGCAGTCTCGCGCGGGCACAAGGCGCGGGCAAGCCGGCGCTACACTCGTGCGCACTGGAGGCGAGCATGAACGAGACCCTGGCGCGCTGGCGCCTCGATGGCAGCACGGCGCTGATCAGCGGCGCCAGTCGCGGCATCGGCTACGCCTGCGCGCGCGAGTTGGCGGCGCTGGGCGCGCGCGTGCTGATGGTGGCGCGCGATGCCGATGCGCTGGAAGCCGCGCGGCACGAGTTGAGCGAGGAGTTTCCGGCCTGCGCCGCGCAGGCTTTCGCCGCCGATGTCGGCGCGGTCGAAGCGCGTCTCGAATTGTTCGACTGGATCGCCGATTTGAACGCCGATGCCGGCGCCGAGCTGTCCATCGTGGTCAACAACGTCGGCGCCAACCAGACGCGCGCCGCGCTCGACTACGAACTCGCCGAGGTCGAGGCGCTGCTGCGCACCAACCTGCTCAGCGCGTTCCATCTGTGCCAGCTCGCGCATCCGCACCTGGCCGCGCATGGCGCCGGCGCCATCGTCAACGTCGGTTCGGTATCGGGTCTGACCCACGTGCGCAGCGGCGCGCCCTACGGCATGAGCAAGGCCGCGCTGCACCAGCTCACGCGCAATCTGGCCTGCGAATGGGCCGAGGATGGCATCCGCGTGAATGCCGTGGCGCCGTGGTACATCCGCACGCGCCGCACCGAGACGGTGCTGGCGGATCAGGAATATCTCGACGAAGTGCTGGCGCGCACGCCCATGCAGCGCATCGGCGAGCCGCACGAAGTCGCCGCGGCGGTGGCGTTCCTGTGCCTGCCCGCGGCCGGCTACATCAGCGGCGAGTGCATCGCCGTGGACGGCGGTTTTCTGCGCCATGGGTTTTGAGGCAGCCGGCCGCGCAAGTTCGCTGGCTTTGGCCAAGGCCGCGCTGTCATCGTCTGCCGTCAGCGCCGCACGGGGTATTGCCGAGTCGTGCGGGAAGGGGTGTCATGGCGCCATGAACGAGGAACCGATCGCTGCCGATCCGCGCTGGCTGGAGCAACTGCCCGCCGGCGTGATCCTGATCGTCGACGAGCGCCTGCGCTACGCCAACGCCGAGGCGCTGCGCCTGATCCGGGCGTCGGCGCTGCACGAGGTGCTCGGGCGCAGCGTGCAGGATTTCATCCATCCGCTGGACCTCGCGCGGGTGCTGGTGCGCATCCGCCGCGCCGAGCGCGGCGAGGCCGGCAATCCGCCCACCGAGTTCCGCGTGCATGCTTGCGACGGCAGCCTGCGCGTGTTGGCGATGACCAGCACGCCGCTGCGCATGGGCGAGACATGGGGCGCGCTGGCCAGCTTCATGGACCTGAGCGCGCGCGCCGAGATGGACGCGCGCCTGCGCGAAACCGATGACAACTTCCAGCGCATGATGAACACCATGCAGGACGTGTTCTATCGCACCGACGCCGACGGCATCACCCGTTACGTGTGTCCGGCGGTGAAGAACGTGCTCGGCTACAGCGCCGAGGAAATCGTCGGCCTGCCGGCGGCGATGTTCTATCCCGATCCGGTCGAGCGCGAGCCGCTGCTGGCGGCCATCCGCCGCGACGGTTTCGTGCATGATTTTCCGGGACGCATGCGGCGCAAGGACGGGCGCATCATCGATATCGCCATCAGCACGCAAATCTTGCGCGACGAGCAGGGTAATTACGCCGGGGTGGAGGGCATCTGGCGCGACATCACCGAGCGCAAGCGCATGGAACGCGAGCTGGCGCGGCTGGCCACGCGCGACGATCTCACCGGCATCCTTAACCGTCGCGCGCTGCTCGAATACCTCGACGCGGCGCTGCAGCGCCTGCGTCGCGGCGGTCCGCCACTGTCGGTGCTGCTGCTGGATCTGGATCACTTCAAGCGCGTCAACGACACCTGGGGGCATGGCGCGGGCGACGCGGCGCTGCGCCAGTTCGTCGCGCTGATCCAGACGCAACTGCGCGAGATCGACCAGCTCGGCCGCCTCGGCGGCGAGGAGTTCGTGCTGGTACTGGAGCAAAGCGACCATGAATCCGCGCGGGCGGTGGCCGAACGCATTCGCCGCGTGGTGCAGGACACGCCGTTCGTGATCGATGCCGGGCACGCGGTGCAGCTCACCGCAAGCCTTGGGCTGACCGCCGCGCGTGTCGCCGACCGCCGCGCCAGCGATGTGCTGGAACGCGCCGATCGCGCGCTGTATCGCGCCAAGGCCGACGGCCGCAATCGCGTCGGCGAGTGAATCGGCGCGCGGCGGGATTCTCGTCAGCGGCACGCCGCTCGCGCACAATGCGCGCGGGGTCCTCCTGGACACGACCATGAAGCACGCGATCATGAAGCACGCGATCATGCTGGCTTGAATTGCTCGCACGCTGACTGCTGCCGGTGTGGCGCACGCGCAACTTCGATGATCTCAGCCTGCCGTTCCGCGTCGTGGCCACCAACAGCGGAACCGGCCAGCGCGTGGTGCTGGCGCGGGGGCGATCTGCCGCTGGCGATTCGCGCCAGCATGTCGGTGCCGGCGGTGTTCGCGCCGGTGGATCCGCACCGCCAATCGCTGATCGACGGCGGCATTTCCGACAACGTGCCGATCAATGTCGCGCGCTTCGGTTACGACCATGCGCTGGGGCACGACGACCGCGGCACCGTGCTCGCCGGTCTGCGCGGATTAACCGAGCAGGGCAGCGGCCGGGTGCTGCAGGTCAGCGGCGTGCTCGGCGGTTTTCTCGTGCGCCGCGTGCCGCGCAGCGCCTCACTGACCGCTAACGTCGCGGCGCTTCCAACGCCGCGCATTCTCTGCGAACGCGCGTGCCGGCGCGGCAGTGTAAGGTTCGCCGCGTTCGATCGACAAATGACCTGTGCCGCTGCAGTCGTGCGGCAGGATCGATCACCACTGGCGAGGTCTGTATGTTGCGAACCGTCCGATGGCTGTGGCTGCCGCTGCTGGCGGTGCTGTGCGTTTCCGTGGCGCTGGCGCCGAAGCGCGCGCTGGCCGGGGCGGTGCCGTTGCCGCCGGGGGCGCCGTGGTTCAACGTCAGTCGGCCGCTGACGCCGAACGATCTCAAGGGTCGCGTGGTACTGCTGGACTTCTTCACCCCCGGTTGCATCAACTGCGTGCACATGCTGCCGGACATGGCCAAGCTCGAACGCGAGTTTGGCGCGCGCTTGCTGATCATTGGCGTCAACTCGCCCAAGTTCGTGGCCTCGCGGCGCAGTAGCAATATCGAGGGTTTCATCCAGCGCTACGACATCACCCATCCGGTGCTCACCGACAAGGGCATGACGCTGTGGAATTACTACGGCGTGCAGGCGTGGCCGACGCTGGTGCTGCTCAATCCGCGGGGCGGCGTGGTGCAGCAGTTCATCGGCGAGGGTAATTACCGCGGCATACGCGCGGCGGTGCTGGGCACCATCGACCAGGCGCAGCGCGCCGGCACGCTGGTGAGCACGGCGCTGCCGCTGCGGCCGCCGGTGTTGAGCCGCGCCGGCTTGCTGCAGCCGGGCAAGGTGGCGGTGGATGCGCGCTACGTGGCGGTCGCCGACAGCGGCCACAATCGCGTGGTGCTGCTGGATCACGTCGGCGAGGTGTTGCGCGTGATCGGCACCGGCGTACCCGGCGCGCGCGATGGCGCGGCCAGCGTGGCGCAGTTCGACGGCCCGCAGGGGCTGGCTTTCGTCGGCGATGCGCTGTACGTGGCCGATACCGGCAACTCGCTGATCCGCCGCATCGCGCTGCCCAGCGGCGTGGTCAGCACCGTGGCCGGTAATGGTCAGCGCGTGTTCGGCGGCAACGGCATGCAGCCGGCGCGCGGCGTGCCGTTGAACTCGCCGTGGGGTCTCAAGGGGGTGGGCGATGTGCTGTACGTGGCCATGGCCGGTGATCACCAGGTGTGGAAATTCGATCTGGGCAGCGATCGCATCGGCCCGTATGCCGGCACCGGCGCCGAGGGCATCGACGATGGTTCGCGTGCGTTGGCCAGCTTCGCGCAGAGCAGCGGTCTGGCGTATCACGACGACACGCTGTACGTGGCCGATCCCG
This sequence comes from Metallibacterium sp., assembly GCF_054637675.1. Taxonomy (NCBI): domain Bacteria; kingdom Pseudomonadati; phylum Pseudomonadota; class Gammaproteobacteria; order Lysobacterales; family Rhodanobacteraceae; genus Metallibacterium; species Metallibacterium sp. Next base: position 8,445 of record NZ_JBTSRB010000037.1, on the reverse strand, counting down.
AAGCGTCTGCAGTGCGCGCGATCGACCTGAAAACCGGTCGCGTGCGCACGCTGATCGGCAAGGGCCTGTTCGATTTCGGCCTGCGCAACGGGCGCGCCGATCAGGCGCTGCTGCAGCACGATCAGGGCCTAGCGTGGCTGGATGGCAAGCTGTACATCGCCGACACCTTCAACAACGCCGTGCGCGTGCTCGACCTCGCCAATCATCAGGTGAGCACGCTGGCGACCGCGCTGCTGCAGCCGGGCGGTCTCGCGGTGCTCAACGTCAACACGTTGCTGGTGGCCGACACCGACGCCAATCGCATCGTTGCCCTCAATGCCGCCAATGGCGCGTTGCATGCGTGGCCGATCAGCGGACTACCGCCGGCGCAGTAATCGGCAGGCGCGCGGCGCGCTCAGTGGCAATTCTGCAACTGCGCGCGCAGCGTGTCGGCCGCGTGTTGCAGCGGCGCGCGATCAAACTGGAAAGTGTGTCCGATGCGCGTGTCGAGCTTGTCCAGGCGTTGGCGCAAGTTGGCGCACACCGCCGCGCGCGGCAGCGGCGCGCAGCGATCCTGCACCCAGGTGTAGTAACCGCCGAACGGCGAAACCAGGTTGGTCGGCGTGCCGCTGTGCTGTGTCGGAACACCGCTGTCGCCCGGCCCGGCGGCGCGCGCCATCGGCATCTGCGCGATGCCGAGCACGGCCAGCGGCACGGCGTAGGGCTGCGGGTCGCCGATGGTGCTCAGATAGGGCTTGTCGTTGGTGGCGCGGATGCAGCGGTACAGCGCCGGCAGCGGCAGCGCGGGCTTGGGCGGTGGAGGTGGAGGCGCGCTTGCTGATTGCTGCATCGGGGCCAGCGGTGGCGCCGGCACGGCCGGCGCCGGCGTCGGCAGGTTCAGGATCTGCTGGCGACTGCGCGGCGGGCAGGGCGTGTCCTGAAACGCGAGCCGGCCCTGCGCATTCACGCAGCGGTACACCTCGGTCGCGCCCACCGGCACGGCCAGCATGAGCGGCGTCAGCAGTGGCAGGAGGAGGCGAGCGCGCATGGGGCGTAGCGTACGCCGGGCGTGGCGTGGCGTGGCGTAACGCTGGGCGGTGGTTGGGAGTGGGTACGGGCTGTTCGTCTTGTCATACTGAGCGCAGCGAAGCATCTTTGCGCGTGAATGCGCGTCGTGGCTTGTGCGCACGCAGCGTCATCGTGACTGCCGAGATCCTTCAGCTTGCGCCTCAGGATGACAACAAGAGCATGAGCCGCGCTGCTTCCGAATCCCCACTTCCCACTCCCCACGCTCCCGACACTGCCGCACAATCGCGCCTCCCCATCCCCGCCGAGCCCTGCATGTCCACGCCCCTGATCGACCTGTTCAGCGATACCAAGACCAAGCCAAGCGCCGCGATGCGCGCGGTCATGGCCGCCGCCGAAGTGGGCGACGAACGCGCCGGCGAAGACCCCACCATCACCGCGCTGGAAGCGCGCGGCGCGGCGCTGCTGGACAAGGAAGCGGCGCTGTATCTGCCCTCCGGCACCATGTGCAACGAGATCGCCCTCGCCGTGCACTGCCGCCCCGGCGAGGCGGTGCTGTGCGAGGCCGGCGCGCATATCGTCGGCTTCGAGGCCGGCGGCGCGGCGGCGCTGGCCGGGGTGATGCTGGAGCCGATCAGCGGCACGCGCGGCATGTACAGCGCCGCGCAACTGCAGGCGCACTTGCGCGCCGACAACCTGCAGGCGCCGCTGCAGCGGCTGGTGGCGGTGGAGCAAACCAGCAACCTTGGTGGCGGCGCGATCTGGCCGCTGAGCGAACTGCGCGCGGTGGCGCAGGTCGCGCACGCGGCGGGCTTGGCCACGCACATGGACGGCGCGCGCCTGCCCAACGCGGTCGTCGCCAGCGGCGTGCCCACGGCCGATTTCGCGCAAGGTTACGACTCGGTGTGGATCGATTTCAGCAAAGGCCTGGGCGCGCCCGGCGGCGCGTTGCTGGCCGGCAGCAAGGCCTTCGTGCGCGAGGCGCGGCGCTGGCAGTTGCGCATCGGCGGCGCCATGCGCCAGAGCGGCATCATCGCCGCGGCGTGCCTGTACGCGCTCGATCACAACCTCGCGCGCCTGGCCGAGGATCACGCGCGTGCGCAGCAGTTCGCGCAAGGCATCGCACGGATCGGCGGCTTGAGCATCGATGTGGCCACGGTGCAAACCAACCTGGTCTATTTCGAGATCAACGCGCCCGGCTGGGATGCGCAAAAACTGGCCGCCGCCACGCTGGCGCAGGGCGTGCGCCTGTGCCCGATGGGCCTGCGCCGGATGCGCGCGGTCACGCATCTGGACGTGGACGACGCCGGCATCGCGCGTGCGCTGGAGGTGATCGCGGCGGCGCTGCGCGGCTGATTCACCCCTCTCTCACTGGGGTGAGACAGCGCGTTGATGATCTGCCGCGGGCAGAGCATGCGCTGGCGAACGCCCGAGCGCTATGCGCGAGGGCCGGGACGGGACAGCGCGTTGATGATCTGCCGCGGGCAGAGCATGCGCT
>NZ_JBTSRB010000037.1:0-5932 GCF_054637675.1 Metallibacterium sp. | reverse complement strand
AGGCCCGGGACGGGGTGGCGCGCAGTATCGGGTGAGGGATCGTCCTTGCGTGGCGCATCGTGAGCGCAACGCAGAATCCTGACGCATCGATGGGCTTCGCGGCATGCGCGCGCGGCGCGGCGACGCAGGCCGAGATGGTTCGGCCTGCAGCCTCGGCATGACGAAAAACCCGTTGTCGCTGAGCAACGCGAAGGATCTCGTCGTCGATCGCACCCACCCACCCACCCACCCACCCACCCACCCACCCACCCGCCCGTCCGCGCGTGCGCTGTGCGCGCATGCAACACCGGGATGCCGCGGGCGCGCCGCGGCGTGCATCAGCTCCGCGCGCGACGGCTTCGATCAGCCCGCGCGTTGCGCGTGGGCTGCACTATGCTCGCGCAAGGCGCCGAGGAGGCGAGCCGACATGACCCAGGCATCGTGGTTTTCCCTGCAAGGCCTGGCCGGGCGCGGTGGCGCCATGCTGGAGTTCGGCAAGCTCGACGAGCAGCAGGTGCTGAGCCTGGCGATCGCCCTGGAAGAGGACGACGCGCGCATCTACAACACCTACGCCGACGCGCTCGGCGCCAGCCATCCCGACACCGCGCGCCTGTTTAGCGGCATGGCCGCCGAGGAGGATGGCCACCGTCATCGCCTGATCGAGCTGTACCGCAGCTTGTTCGGCGAACGCATCCTGCTGATCCGGCGTCAGGATGTGCGCGGCTTCATCGAGCGCAAGCCGCTGTGGCTGATGCAGTCGCTGGATCTGGAGAAAATCCGCGAGCAGGCCGAGACCATGGAAGCCGACGCGCGGCGCTTCTACGCGCAGGCCGCGCGCCGCGCCGGCAACGCCGCCATCCGTCAGTTGCTGGGCGATCTCGCCGCCGAGGAAAGCCAGCACGAAACCAAGGCCGGGGCGCTGGGCGACGAGTTCCTCAGCGCCGCGGTCCTGCGCAAGGAGCGCGACATGCAGCGGCGCCTGTTCGTGCTGCAGTTCGTGCAGCCGGGGCTGGCCGGGCTGATGGACGGCTCGGTGTCCACGCTGGCGCCGCTGTTTGCCGCGGCCTTCGCCACGCACAACACCTGGAACACGTTTCTGGTGGGCCTGGCCGCCGCCATCGGCGCCGGCATCAGCATGGCCTTCGCCGAGGCGCTGTCCGACGACGGCGCGCTCACCGGCCGCGGCAGTCCGCTGCTGCGCGGCCTGGTGATGGGCGTGATGACGACGCTGGGCGGCCTCGGCCACACGCTGCCCTATCTGATTCCGAATTTCCAGGTGGCCACCACGTTGGCGATCGCGGTGGTGATCGTCGAACTGCTGACCATCGCCTGGGTGCGCAAGCGCTACATGGATGCGCCGTTCGGCCTGGCCGTGCTGCAAGTGATCGTCGGCGGCCTGCTGGTGTTCGCGCTGGGGATATTGATCGGCAGCGCGTGAGGCGCGTGCACGCGGCGCGCGCTCGAGCCGGTGACGGCTCCGCGCCCCGGACGCGGACGCGGGTGACCCGGATTTTTGCGCGAAGCGCGCGATCAGTCCTGCGCGTCCCCAATGCCTGTGGTTCGGCTTGCTGGCTCATGCGCGCGCGCTGGAGCGAAATGATCGAAGTTCCAGCGTGTTGTGATCAACATGCTGTTGAACGCGCATCGGTATCCATGGATGACGCAGAGCGTACTGACGCTGATGGCGTGATCCTCACGCCACGGCCTGCAAGCGCCGCACCGTCGGCTGCGTCCGCTGTTCGGCCTGCGCCAACTCGTAGTTGGCCTGCAACGTCATCCAGAACCGGGTGGTGCTCACCCCGGCTCGCTCCAACCTGATCGCCGAATCCGGGCTGATGCCGGCGCGGCCGTTGCTGACACGCGACAACGTCGTGCGCGACATGCCGAGCCGTTGCGCGGCGTCGGTGACTTCGATCCTGGGCGGCAACAGCACGTCTTCGCGCAGCAGCTCGCCGGGGTGCGGATGGTTCTTCATCATGGTTGCGACCTCTTTCAGTGATAGTCCTGATAATCGACCAACTCCACGTCGGTGCCGACAAACCGGAACGTGACGCGCCAGTTGCCATTGACCCACACGGACCAGCGGCCTTTCAGCTCTCCCTTGAGGGGATGCAGCTTGTAACCAAGCTGGGTTCAATTCCGCCGGCGCCGTCGCCGCATCGCGCGCCGCCAGAATACGGCCGAGCTTGGCAACGTGCGCCGCTTGCACGCACGACGAAAGGGGACAAGTTAAGGCGGTTTAATTCCCTCCGCCCCTTATTTAAGAAATCGCAAGTTACCGGCAATGTTGCGAACAACCACGCACGACTACGGTAGCCACTGGGCACCCGAGCAGCGGGTGCGCGCGCCAGAAAACTGGCCGAGGTCGTCCAGTGAAAGCGAAATCGGAGCGTGCCCCGCCAGCCTCTGCCGGCGTGTTGGACACGATGAAGGCAGCAGCGGACGCGTTCGACGCACCGGCGCAGCGTGAGCGCCCGGCCGATGCGGCCGCGCGGGCTTGGCGTCGCGTCCGCAATGTGCTGAAACGGCTGCGTACGGCGTTCAAGGTTCCGCTGATGCATGCGTTCTCTGCGCTGTTCGCGCTGGGACTCGATCGTTCGTCCTGCAGCATCGAGGATCTTGCCGACTGGTCACCCCGGCGCATTCTGCTGGTGCGCACCAACCGCATTGGCGACCTGTTGTGCAGTACGCCGTTGATCGCCGCGTTGCACCGCCGCTGGCCTCATGCCGAGATGACTCTGGTGGGCGGACCCAAGAATCGCGCCGTCGCGCCGTTACTGCCATATCTGCAGCGTGGTCCGGAGTTCCGCCGTGACCCTTGGGCCTGGATGCGCCTGGTGCTGTGGTTGCCGCGTCAGCGGTTTGATCTCGCGGTCAGCCTGTGCTCCGAGATGCTCTCGGGTGTCTTCATAGTTGCCGCCAGCCGCGCTCCCCTGCGCATGGCCGTGTATGCATCGCCGCGCACGGCGCCAGCGTTCAATGTGTTCGCGGGACACTACGACACCCATGAGATCCGGCGCTATTGGACTGCCGCGCACAATCTGGGTGTGGCATTGCAAGATGGCTCGCCGCGACCGCTGATCGAGCTGCCGCCCAACCACGACGATGTTGCCGAGGTGATTCTGCGCATGCTGAACATCCCCGAGCATGCGATCAAGGTCGGCATTTCGATTCCATCGCGCGCGGACCGCCGCCACCGGCGCAGAGCCTGGCCGCATATCGAATTGCGCGGCGTCGTCACTGGGCTGGTCAGTCGCGGTATCGAGGTTGTGCTGTCCCCCGGCAGCCGCGCCGAACGTGCCGAAGCGGAACGGATCGTCCGGGCCGTGCCCGGTGCGCGGCTTCTGCCCGAGACGTCGCTGAGTGAACTGGCTGCGGTGCAACGGCGTCTGGACGCGTGGATCGGAACATCTTCCGGCCTGCTGCACCTGGCCGATGCCGTGGGCACGCCGACCCTGATGATCGGCACGCCCGCCCTCGCGCGCAGTTGGGCGCCGCTAGGCCCACTGCATCGGCAGGTCTGCGCCGATGATCCGGAGCACATCACCTCGCGCCGCGTGATCGAGGCGGTGGTCTCGCTTTTGGGCGAAGCCACCCATCGCGCGGCACGAGCGGCTTGACGAAAGGGGGCGGAGGTAGTCGCGGCGGTTTAATTCCCTCCGTCCCTTAAATCGCACCGACCTCGCGCCACGGGCGCAGCCGCGGCGCTGCAAGCAAATCACTCAGCACTCGATCACATTGACGGCCAGGCCACCGCGCGAAGTTTCCTTGTATTTCTCCTTCATGTCCTCGCCGGTGGCGCGCATGGTCTTGATGACCTTGTCCAGCGACACGAAGTGCGTGCCGTTGCCGCGCATGGCCATGCGCACCGCGTTGATCGCCTTGACCGAGCCCATCGCGTTGCGCTCGATGCAGGGGATCTGCACCAGCCCGCCGATCGGATCGCAGGTCAGCCCGAGGTTGTGCTCCATGCCGATCTCGGCGGCATTCTCCACCTGCGCGGGCGTGCCGCCCAGCGCTGCGGCGAGGCCGCCCGCGGCCATCGAGCAGGCCACGCCGACCTCGCCCTGACAACCCACTTCGGCGCCGGAGATCGAGGCGTTTTCCTTGTACAGGATACCGATGGCGCCGGCGGTGAGCAGGAAATCGAACACACCCTGCGCGTTGGCGCCGGGCACGAAGCGGTCGTAGTAGTGCAGCACGGCGGGGATGATGCCGGCGGCGCCGTTGGTCGGCGCGGTCACCACGCGCCCGCCGGCGGCGTTTTCCTCGTTGACCGCCAACGCGTACAGATTCACCCAATCGAGGATCGACAGCGGATCGCGCAGGCTGGCCTCGGGTTGCGCGCGCAGTTCGCGCGCCATGGTTGGCGCGCGGCGCTGCACCTCGAGCCCACCAGGCAACACGCCGTCCGAGCGCAGCCCGCGCGCCACGCAGTCCTGCATGGCCTGCCATAGTTTCTGCAGGCCGGCGCGCACCTCGGCCTCGCTGCGCCACACACATTCGTTGGCCAGCATCAGTTGCGCGATGCTGTTGCCGGTGCGCGCGCAAAGCGCCAGCAGTTCGGCGCCGCTGTGAAACGGGTAGGGCAGCGGCGTGGTGTCGGCGACGATGCGATCCTCCGCGGCTTCGTCCTGGTTGACCACGAAGCCGCCGCCCACCGAGTAGTAATCGCGCGTGGCCAGCAGCGTGTCGTCGGCGGCCCAGGCGCTGTAGCGCATGCCGTTGACGTGGTAGGGCAGCTTTTGGCGCTTGTTGAACACCAGATCGCGTGCCTCGTCGAAGTCGATGGTGTGCGTGCCGCCGAGTTGAATGCGATGCGTGTCGCGGATATGCGCGAGGATCGCCGGGATCTGATCGGCATCGATCTGATCCGGCCAGTGCCCTTCCAACCCCAGCATCACCGCCTTGTCGGTGCCGTGGCCGCGCCCGGTCAACGCCAGCGAGCCGTACAGCTCGACGCGCACGCGCGCCACGCGCGCCAGCGTGCCGGCATCGTCGAGCCAGCGCTCGACGAAGCGCGCCGCCGCGCGCATCGGCCCGACCGTGTGCGAGGACGACGGCCCGATACCGATCTTGAAAAGGTCGAAAACGCTGACGGCCATGCGCAGTTACCGCGACAAAGTGGCTTATTGTAGGCGCTGCGTTTCCATTGGCGCCCCGCAATGCAACAGTCCACGCTCACGCTCTACCGCCGCGACGCATGCCTGCTGTGCGCGCTGGCCGAGGCGCTGCTGGGCGAAGCCGGCGTGGCATACGCAGTGGTGGATATCGAATCGAGCCCCGCGCTGGAAGCACGCTACGGCACGCGTATTCCGGTGCTGGCGCGCGCCGATGGCGCCGAGCTGGGTTGGCCGTTCGATGCCGCGGCGCTGCGTGTGTTTGTCGCGCGTATTGCGTGAACGATTGTTCTTGCTTAGAGCTTGGCAAGGTTGCCTTGTTCCGTGCGGCTGCCGCCGCCCGGGCCACTTTCTTTGCCAGCCAAAGAAAGTGGCCAAAGAAAGGCTGCCCCGACAGCAGCGCCCGCTGCGCGGGTGCGCATGCCTGCGCGGGGCGCGCTGATGGCCCATGGCCTGCGGCGCGTGAGCGCGATCTCGGCCTGCGCATCCGGCACTGGCCGGATCGTCCGGCCCGCAACATCGTGTCGCGGGCGTTCGGCAGCTGGCGCTGCCTCGCCCCGCGCGCTCACACTTCGCGCTTGTCCCGCGCAGTCCCGCCGCTGCCGAAGAGGATTGAAGATCAAGAGCACGCGCGCTGCGCGCGCGTCGTTGCCTCTGATCTTCGTAGCGTTGGTCAGTGCCGAGCAGCGCAGTCGGGCGCGAGGGCAAGGCGCGCATGTTCGAGCCCAGGGAGGGGCGAGTTCGCGCTGGGCGCCCGCGCCGGGATGGCACGGGCCGGGCTTGGCCGCGAAGCAGGATGCGAGAGCGGACAAGGCGGCCGGCGCGCAGCGCAG